>NZ_JBNXUN010000039.1:0-16864 GCF_050563525.1 Falsiroseomonas sp. HC035 | reverse complement strand
CACTCTGGGCGCGGAGCTGAAGAGGACCGCACCATGCTGAACGCTGTGATCGACCGCCCCTTTCATACCCAAAAGCCCAGGCTGCTGACGCCGTCGGAGGTCGGGCAGCTTGTCCGCGTCGCCCGGAAATCCCGCCGGTGGTCACAGGAGGCACTCGCCGCCGAAGCCAGCATCACCCATCGCACAGTCCAGCGGATTGAGGCGGGGGAGCCTTCGGACCTCCAGACCCGCCGCGGCGTCGCCCGCGCCCTGGGGGTGCCGGAGGCGTGGCTGACCGAGCCGCAGGTCTGGCTGACGCACGAGGAGCTTACGGAGGAGCACCGCAGGATGCGGGAGGATGCGTCGAGGACGCACCACCTCCTTCCCGCTCAGCGGGTCGACGGCCATGCGCTGGTCGGCCTACTCGCGCACTGCCAAGCCTTCACCGACGGCGAGGCCGAGGGGCTCGAGATGTCGAGGAACACCCGGGCGAATTGGGCAGCTTTTCTCGACTTGGTCCGGGATGGGCTGGACGGTATTGAGGATCTCACCATCACCAACCGGCTGGACGTTGCCGACAGTTTCGACGAGATGCTCGCGTCGCTGCGCGCGGACGGGCTGTCCGTCGTCGCTGCGACCCGGCGCGGCACTTGGCGTTTCGTCGGCGGGAGCAATGGCATGGTGGTGACCGCCCTCTACCTCTTGGCCTGCCACCTGGACGCAGAACCGGCCGAACTCGCCGTGCCGAGGGAGGAGGCCTGACACCAGCCAGAGGCTGTGGCGGAGACGCTGCAGCCGGATCTGGCGGCTCCGTGCGCCAACGCTCACGCGGAGGAGACGCGCCCTGCAGGTCAAACTGCGGCCTCCCACGTGGAGATCAGCCACACCGTGAGCAGGTCATCTTGCCGCGATCCTCCCGAACTTTCTCCACAAGATAGCCGCAGCGCAGGCAGTTCGCGCCGCTGTCGTCGTCCGCAAAGGGATCGGCAAAGCGTCGTGACACGGCCCTCGGGGCCTTCCGCTGGGATGCCAGTGGCTGCTGGGCTTCAGTGGTGACTGCGTCGGCCGGTGGCGGCGGGACCACCGCTGGTGGCTTCGGTGACGGATCCCATGCCGCCATCACATGCAGTGTGGGTGGCGAGGGTTCCGGTACAAATGGCGCCACGTTGAAGGTGAGTTCCGGGGCGGCGGTCTTGGCGCGAAACCCGTTAGGCCATGACTCGGCGTGTTGCCTCGCCACCACCCGCTGGCGAGGTTCGTCTGCTGGCTTTGATCTGGCGCTGCGAAGGTGAACCACCTCGACAACCCGGGTCTGTGCCGAACTGAGACCGCGCTTGCGGGAGGTGGCCTGGATAAACCGCTTCTCGCCTGCCTTGGTGACATCAGCTTCCTCGGCACGGCGAGGAAAAACCCGATCAACTTCGGACATAAAGCTCCAACACAAAATTGCGCGTTCAGCATCCTGCGGGGAAGATGCACAGTTTAACAGGATCGACGGCATCCAGGTTTCCAAACTGCGGGCGAGCACTGCCGCAGGGGCTGACGTTCCGGCCTCACGTGCCCATCTCGCAAGAGCATGGTAGCCTCCTCCGTCTCCTCCCTTCTCAACATCCGCCGCATCTACCTTGAGGCGGAGGCGGAGGGTTTCGCGCGCGGCCGCGAGGTGCTGGCGCGGTTCCCGGATGCGGAGCGGATCCCGGTGGCGTCCCACTGGCGCATCCCGGACCTGCGTGAGGCCGATCCGGCCGATTTCCTGCGCCCAAAGCGAGAGGTGCTCGTCCTCGGCGTGAAGCGTGGCATGACCTTCCGACCGAATGGCCGTAGCTCCGACTTCATCGCGCCCTCCACCTCAAATGGCTGCGCCATGGCCTGCGCCTATTGCTATGTCCCGCGGCGGAAGAGCCATGCCAATCCCATCAGCGTCTTCGCCAACATCGAGGAGATCACGGCAGCCACTACCCGCCACGCCAGGCGGCTCAAGCCGAAGCCGCGGCCCAATCAAGTGGATCCGAAAGCCTGGGTCTATGATCTCGGCGAGAATGCCGACCTCTCAGTGGACGCGGACGTCTCGGGCAATGTACGGGACCTCGTGGCCATGTTCCGCGGGTTGCCGAATGCCAAGGGCAGCGTCGCGACAAAGTGGGTCAACCCTGCACTGGAGTTGACCCGGTTTCGTGGACACCCCGAGGCTTGAGACGGAGGTGTTCGAGATGCCGAACTGCAGGGTGCCCTACCCGCCGGAGTTCCGGCGGCAGATGGTGGAGTTGGTCCGGTCGGGGCGAACGCCTTAAGGCTTTCCGACGGTCCTTGGCCGGTGGCAGAGCGGCAACTTGCGCGCAACTGATTGCAGCTCTGGGGCCGCCCCAAAAAGTCCAAACGTCAACTGCCGCGCGGTGGCGGCGCGGTTCGGGGTGAGCGCATCGAGCGCGATCCGCTGGTGCGCTCAGGCCTGACATGTGGGGTCGGTTGCGCCTGGCCAGCTCGGAGGCGACCGCCGCTCGGCGCGAATCGAAGCCAATGCGGCGCTGATCCTCGACCTTCTCGAGCAGAAGTCCGACATCACGCTGGGGGAGATCCAGACGGAACTCGCCAGGGCCGGTGTGCCCGCGGGGATCGGGACGATCTGGCGCTTCTTCGACCGGCACCGGATCACGCGCAAAAAAAGACGGCGCACGCCGCCGAGCAGGATCGTCCGGACATCCTGAGCCGCCGCTGGGGCTGGTTCGAGAGCCAGCCTGATCTCGATCCCGACCGCCTAGTGTTCATCGACGAGACCTGGGCCTCGACGAAGATGGCCCGCACCCACGGCCGGGCGCCCCGCGGTGAGCGCCTGCGCTCGACTGTCCCGCACGGGCACTGGAAGATGACCACCTCCGTCGCCGCGCTGCGCAACAGCGGCATGGTCGCGCCGATGGTGCTCAACGGGCCGATCAACGGCATCGCCTTCCAGGCCTATGTCGATCAGGTGCTCGTTCCCGAACTGCGGCCCGGCGACATCGTCGTGATGGACAATCTCGGCAGCCACAAAGGCGCTGGCGTCAGGGCCGCAATCGAGGCTGCGGGCGCGAGCCTGCTTCAACTCCCGCCCTACAGCCCCGAGTTCAACCCGATCGAGGATGCCTTCGCCAGGCTGAAGGCGATGCTGCGCAAGGCCGCCGCACGCACCGTCGAGGGCCTCTGGAACACCATCGGCCGCATCGTCGGCACCTCAACGCCCACCGAGTGCGTCAACTACTTCGCCGCCGCCGGATACCATGCAACCCATTCGAAAACCACTCTAGATTTTCCGTCATTTTATCGGAGGGTTTTTTATTCCTAGATAATGCCTAATCTCCTAGGGGTTGTTTTTTTCTTAAAGCGGAGACCGCAGGGGCGTAACATCTGGCGAAAAACCGCAACTACCGGTAGTCACAAGTCAGCTGAGATCGCAGGTTGAAAGGGCTACTGATGCCTACGGAATAACGTACCTCATGGCCAGTTCTAATCTCGTTGCCTCTGGCCCAGGCCGGATCTCCTCGCAAAGCTAGACAACCGCTGCCGGTCAGAGAACCCAATGATTCCCGTATTACGTGCAGTAATTTTCGTTACCGTCCTTCAATCTATTTACATAGATCCAGCTAGGATTTTGTATTGCAACGCCTCCTGGTGCCGTGCAAAACCCCGACAACCTGCCAGGGTGCTGGATGATGCGCGAGTACCGTTTCTCCGACATGGCTAAGCCTCAGCGCCTATTTGCACTGAGCATTGTTGCTGCGGCCTTCAAGCCAATGCTTATTGGTGCTGGTTGTCTCGCGCCGGCGTGCCTCGTCTTTATCGCCACGTGGAATATTGGGGTTTTCTCGGCAGAATTTTTTTATTACCCGGCAAGCTGGACTGGCGCTATCGCATGGTCAATTTTTTCTGTCAGCCTGATCTATCTGAACTACAAGGTGCTTTGGCGCCCGAAGCCTGAAGTCGATCTCGACCCGGCGTTTGCTCAGCATGATCTTGTCCTCAGCAACCACCTCGATAGTCTGGCATTGGAAGGCAGACCAAAAACTTGGCGTCTTGAGACTGGAAATCGAGCCCTTTCTCAAGTTCCTGATCCTCAACCAAACCGCTCATCCCCCTGCAATTTCCAGCCATTCCATTCTGCGCTTACACATCGAGGTCGTGTTACCAAGCGGGCCTTCGACTTAGCGTTGGCGATCCCGCTTTTGGTCCTGGTCCTGCCAGTTTTGATTGGCGCGGCTTTGGCCGTCCGATTCGAAACGAGGGGCGCAGTGTTTTTCTCGCAATTGCGGTTCGGCAGAGGCAACTCGCTCGTGCGCGTCTGGAAGTTGCGCACGATGTACGTTCACCTTGGCGATCGAAGCGGTGCGCAACATACCGAGGCACGTGACCCACGTGTCACGCGTGTTGGACGCATCCTTCGCCGCACCAGCATCGACGAGTTGCCTCAACTGCTGAACGTACTTAGGGGGGAAATGTCCCTTGTCGGGCCTAGACCACATGCGTCGCAGATGAAGGTCGCAGGGGAGTACTACTATGATGCCGTTGATGCGTACGCGCTCCGGCATGTAGTGAAGCCGGGAATAACCGGTTGGGCACAAATCAACGGTTCTCGAGGTGCAGTCACGACCTTGAATCAAGCGCGCCGGCGCGTGGACCTGGATCTTTGGTACATTGACAACTGGTCGATCCGACTTGACCTCTGGATCTTGGTTCGGACGGCCATCGGCGGCTTCATTTCGTTCCGTGCCGACTAGTAAATGGCTGGCACAAGGTGACTTCAACAATGCCAGAACTATTTCTTGCCTCTCCGGCCCAGGTGCCGGCATTGAACCGGGCATTTATGACTGTGACGCGTTATGTGGTGGCGTCAGCGGGACCAATATTTGGAGCTGCGGCGCAATTCGCTCTGTCGCTACAGGCCATGCATATCCTATCGCCCGGAGCCTTTGGGGTGTTCGCGTTTCTTCTGATCGCGCAGCAGTTCAGCATTGGGATTTGGAGCGCTTTGTTTTCCGCCCCGCTCCCCGTGCTCCTTGAAAAATCGGACCCTTCCCAGCGAATAGAAGTACTACGTTGCCTGTTCTCAACAAACCTAGTGCTGATAGGGCTGGCCGCGCTGGCTTTCACACTTCTCTCACTCGGCCTCGGCGCCACGGGCTGGACAGCGGCAGCCTTTGCCGTGTGCTCGGGAGCGGCGTTGCTGCGCGTAGTTGCCCGCGCGCACGCCTATTCGACTGGCGCGCCCATGCGGACAGTACGATCGGACCTTGTCTACTCAGCCGCGGTCGGGTGCGGAGTGCTGATATTGATCCTTCTAAATCCTCCCGCCGTGGGATTTTTCTTCCTGGTCCTTGGGGTGAGTGCTCTTGTCGCCTTGATGCCGTTTGGAAGCCAGTATTTCCTGCTCCAGTTTTTCCGGTTCGGAACGGGTGACGTTGCTGCCTATTCTTTGGTCTGGCGGCAGCATTCTGGCTGGTCGTTAACCGGCGTGATCACGACGGAACTGACCGTGAATTCGCATGCCTACCTGGTCACGTTGCTGGCCGGGCCCGCGGCCTTCGCACCTGTAGCCGCAAGCGCACTGCTGACGCGGCCTCTTGGCGTTGCCATGAATGCGATGACGGAGTTCGAGCGTCCGCGCATGGCGCGTCAGATCGGCGAGAACCGGATCCGGGATGTCCTGCGCTCAGCATCCGGCTTTCGGTGGACCCTAATCGTGATTTGGATCATGACGGCGATCTCAGTGCCAGCAGTGGCCCTGATAGCGCCAGGGATCCTCTTCGCCCCGCAGTATGATGCTAACGTGCTGGCCGCTGGTCTCGCGCTTTGGATGGCAGTGACCGCAGTGCGCCTCATGCGCTTGCCGGAAAGCGTCTTGCTCCAGGCGGCCGGCTGTTTCCGCGGTCTCGCGATGGCCAGCATCCTTTCGGCCTGCATCTCCGTGGTGGCGGTCGCGCTGCTGATCCTGGTGGGCGGTCCGGTCTGGTCGATCGCCGGCATTTTGATTGGGGAAGCTGCCTGCGGTTTCGGCATATGGCGCCAGGCGCGACGCTGGCGCTCGACTATTGGGGGAGGCGTAAGTCAGTGACGATCACCATCGGGATCAAAGCCTTTAATGAAGAAGATAATATCGCCGCGTGTCTCGCCAGCGCCGTCGCTGCGGCCGAAACCGTGGATGGGCGTGTCGTACTGGCAGACTGCGGATCGACCGACCGAACGGTGGCCATAGCCCAGAATTTTCCAGTCCGCATCGTCCAGCTCTCCAACCCCGCGCTACGATCCTGCGGCGCCGGAGCTCAACTTGCGTTTCAGCAGGCGGAGGGCGAGTTCTTCTACCTTCTCGATGGCGACATGCTGATTGACCCCGCCTTTCTTCCAGCCGCACTGGCCTACCTTCAGGCTAATCCCGATGTCGCGGGAGTCGGAGGAAGGGTTGAGGAGGTACATGTAAATAATCAGGAATTCCAGATCCGTGCGCAGGCTTCGATAGCCGAGCAACATCGGAGGCCTGGCTTGGTTGACCGGCTGGACGGCGGCGGGTTGTATCGTATGCTTGCCATCGCCGAAGTCGGCTACTTCGCCGACAGCAATCTTCATGGCTTTGAGGAATTCGAGCTGGCGGCACGGCTGCGCAGCCGCGGCTGGAAGCTAGCGCGTGTCGACATGCGCGCCGCCCGGCATTACGGCCACAGGCAGAATGGCTACTCGCTTCTTTGGCGGCGCCTCGTTTCGGGGTACGCGCGCGCGCCAGGAGAGGTGTTGCGTGCGGCAATTGGACGGCGCCACCTCCGCTTCGTATTTCGCCACCTCACTCATATCCGGAACGGCATGCTCGTGATGGGTTGGTGGCTCCTGATATTGATAGCCGTATTCGGGCTCGACAGCACTGCCGCCCAGTTTGGTCTGCTCGTACCGTTGCTGCTGGCGCCTCTGCTTTTGCTAAGTCTTCGGCGCAGATCGCTGGAGCTTGGCTTTTACTCAATGGTATCATGGAACGTTACGGCTATTGGACTAATAATGGGACTGCTGTGGCCCCGACGTCCGGCCAACGAGCCATTACCGGTCAATACTTTTTAGCAATTAACTAGGCGGGCCAAGGCATGGACATGTTTGCGATCGACCGCTCCGTCGAGAGGGTCGTTACACAATCGGTCGCCGCTGCGTGGAGCCGCAAGCTGAGCTTTCTCCTGATCACTATTGCGGCGTTCGCCTGCGCAGCCGTCGCCATTCTAAGCCTGCGTCCGACCTACGAATCGGCGACGCTGCTGCTGGCGGGACAGGTCAGTCCGGATTCGCCGTCAGGCGCGTCCCGGCCCCCCATGGAATCACCTGCCGTCCTGATCCAGATGGCAAGCAGCGACGAAGTTCTGCGGATGGCTCTCAATCGGCCGGGAGTTCTCGCTGCCATCGGCGAAGTCGAGCCGGATCGCCTTTCGCTGTTCACCCAGATGCGCGCCAAGCTGTTCGGTACAGAACCGCCGCCGCCGCGTTTGGCGGACCCGCAGAGTGGGATCTTGCTGGCACTGAAGCGCAGGCTATCAGTGCGGAGCGACCCCAATTCGAACGTCATCCGCATTGCATTCCGCCACCCAGATCCCGCAGTCGCGGTCCAGCTTGTAAATGCCATATCGGCGGCGTTCATGGACCGACAGGTGGTCCTTGGCGCCAGACCCGGAGCGGCCGCTTTCTTCGACCAGCAGCGGCAGCGCTTTGACGCAGAACTGCGCGAAGCGTCGATAGCGCTGGATCGCTTCTCAAGCGAAAGTGGCCTCTATACCATCGATCAGCAGCGTGAGTTACTGCTGCGACGCCGAAATGACCTAGCCTTGGCAATGGCCATCAATCGAGCCGCGATCGCCGACAAGATCGGTCAGCGCCAGACACTTGCAGCCCAGCTACGTAGGCTGGCACCGGTCGCTCGATCAAATTATGTCTCGTCGCTGGTGGATGCTCTCGGTGGCGATCCGAATGCAACACCAAACCGCATCGGCGAGGTGCGTGGTGCCGATGACCGCACGGCCGATCCGCCGCTGCTGCTGGTGCGGGTCTACCAGGATTCGATGGTGACGCTGTTCCGCCTCAATGCCGAATTGACCGGCGCCCAGAATCTTCAGGCGCAGCAACAGCAGGAAGAGGCAACTATCAACGCACAGCTCGCCAGACTTTCGGAACAGACTCCGGAATTTGAGACATTACGGCGTGCTGTACAACAGGCGACGCATAATGCCGAGCTCTACGCCCGCCGGATGATCGAGGAACAGATCGGCGACCAATTGCATGCTGCGCGCTTCTCGTCTCTTCGGGTGCTCGACCAGGCAAGCGAGGCGAACCGGCCGATATTCCCAAACTACCAGATGTTCTTCGTGGCGGCCGGACTCATGAGCCTAGTGTTTGGTTTCCTGGCCACCCAGCTTTGGCGCCGCCGATGAGTGCCAGCATCAGAACATCCGCCGATGAAGGATGGAAATGGTCGCGTCGTCTGCTTTCGGTCGAGGCTATTGCTAGCGCCGTCCTCATTTGCATCATCCTGCTGAGCAATGGTTGGGACCTGGCATCGGTGATCTCGGGCAGCATCGACCTGAGTCCTGAGACGGAGGAGGGAACCGGATCCGGAGATTCGCTGCGTCAGATCGCGTTCCTGCTTCTTTTTGGGTTGGCCGTGGGCGTTCGGATTATCGTTGCAGGACCGGGTTCCGCACTTTCACTGCCGACGATGCTTATCCCGCTGTTGGCCTGGTGCTGGCTGTCCGTGATTTGGGCCATCGAGCCGAGCATAGCGCTGCGCCGCATCGTGTTCACCACCATTGTTATAGTAACGATTGCACACTGCGTGCAGATGCTGTCCTATCGCCAAGTGGTTTCAGCCTTGATGGTGGGATGCGGCTTGATCCTGCTGGCCGACTGGGCTGCAATCGGATCCCTCCAGCATGCAGTGCACCAGCCAGGGCGCTTTGCGGATGCCTTGATTGGCGACTGGCGAGGGATCCACAATGGGAAGAACGAAGCAGGCGCCTTCTGCGCCTTAGCCCTCATCCTGTTTCTGCATGAGGCCCTTCGCCAGAAGTCATGGCTAACGGGCGGGTTGCTTGTGGCCATGTCGGCGGTGTTCCTGTTGCAGACCCACTCGAAGACGGCGGCGGCCATGGTCCTGGCAGCACTCGCTGCCGGACTCTTCGCGCAGTGGTCCTTCTCCCATGGACGCGGCAGGCGATTAGTGATCCCGCTGGGGCTTGGGTTTGGAATCGCCGCGTGCATTGCGTTTCGGGATGATCTGGCCCAGAGCTTTGCCTGGATGATGGCGGATCCCGCATCGTTGACGGGTCGCGTTCAGATCTGGCCGACATTGCTGGAGTTCAGCAGCGATCATCCTCTTCTTGGCGCAGGCTACGGATCATTCTGGGCGATCGGACCCAACAGTCCAATTCAGGATTATGGACATGGATGGATCGTGGGGATTTATTCGGCGCACAACGGGTACCTGGATCTTCTGGCGCAGATCGGCGGCATCGGTTTGCTGCTGGCACTAGCATGCTTGATCGTCTGGCCGTTGTGGCTTCTGCTGACGGTGCCGCTGGCCGCCGGCGCATCGCGCGGCCTGATCTGCGCGATGCTCACGTTCGGCTGGCTGCGCGACCTGCTGGAGAGCTCGCTTCTCGACAGGTCGAGTGCCACATGGGTCATGCTAGTCATTATGTACTGCTTGCTTGACCGCTACGCGGTTCGACCGCAAAGGTCCTCGGACGGAACAACGCACTCCGTACGCTCACCGGCCTAAACCCGAAGCCGTAGATTCTGCAGGCCTCGGTCGAGCTTCGAATGTCACTGGCCGGATAGCCAAATACCGAGTTTGCGGAAGGATGAAGCGTTGAACCTCCTAATGCGATGGGCGCGAAAGCTGGTGCGGCCGGGACGCACATCGTCGCCTCCAATGGCGCATACGGTGACGGTGGGAGGAATCCCGACGACGCGCATGACGCGCGCGGAGCTGGCACGGCAGATGGTTTCCGATTGCCAGGAAGCCCGTACCGGATCCCTTGCGCTGCCGCGGCTGATATTCTCGTCGAACGGGTCGGTGATCGCCGCCTTTCATCGCCACAGGGAGTTCCGCAACTCCCTCGCGCACGCCGACATTGTCGATGCGGATGGCATGCCGCTAATCATGGCGACCCGACTGTTGTGCCGGGTTCCCCTGCGTGAGCGCGTCGCGACCACCGATTTCATCCACGACGCCGCGACCGAGGCGAGCGCCGCCGGGTTGCGCTTCTACTTCCTTGGCGCGGCCCCAAATGTTGCGGAACAGGCCATGGTAAAGCTGCGTGCCCGCCATCCTGCGCTGCAGGTCGTCGGCACCCGGCACGGCTACTTTTCCGCCGAGGAGGAGCCTGGCATCTGCGAAGACGTGGTCCGGCGGGGGACGGATGTTCTCTGGGTCGGGCTCGGCAGCCCGCGGCAGGAGATGTTCGCCGTTGCCAACCGGGCAAGACTGCCCGGTCTCGGATGGATCCGCACCTGCGGCGGGCTGTTCGACCATTGCGCGGGTAGTGTCCGACGCGCACCAGACTGGATGCAGTCCGCCGGACTTGAATGGCTGCACCGCGCGACGCTCGAACCGCTTCGCCTGGGCCCGCGATATCTCTCGACAAATCCCCGGGCCGCCTTTCACCTGATGACCAAGACACACGACTGATGGAGCGCCGCGTGAGACGCAGAGTCTGGGTCGGCGGCGCCCTGTCGGCGCCGCTGGTCGCTTGGAACCTGGCTGCGACCGAGGCGCCCGTTAGGTCACGTCGAGCTAACGCGCATCCGGTGCCGTCGGTCGAAACGTATGCTTGGCGTCGTGTCGCGATCGGCGGTGGCGGCTTCATTACCGGGCTTGCCACGGACCGGACTGGTGCGACACGCCTTGCCCGCAGCGATGTCTATGGCGCCTACATCTGGTGCGCCAAGCAGGATCGGTGGGTGCAGTTGATCAATACCGCAACAATGCCGGTAGATGACCAGATCCAGGACGGCATGAACGAAGGCGTCTTCGAGGTCGCCGTCGCTCCGGGGAACCCGGATCGCATCTACATCGCGGCGCGAGGGCTGGTGTATCGGTCGGATGATCGCGGCGCGCACTTCGTTAGCAGCAGCAGGACTGCCCCGTTTCCCTTCAAATTCGATCCTAACGGAAAGTTTCGCCTCGGCGGTCCCTTCCTCGAGGTCAGTCCAGGTGATCCGGACCTCGTGCTCTTCGGCACGCCCGAGGACGGGCTTTGGCGCTCGGCCGATGCCGGGGCGAATTGGGCGCATGTTGCCTCAGTGCCGCACCGCCGCGGTGGACTGGGTCCCGGCATTAGCCTGTGGTTTCCGCCCATGGCCGCGGGTGGCGGCATCTGGGCGATGTCACCCGACCTGGGACTTCATGTTGCAGCGGATGATGGTTTGACGTTCCGTCCGCTGGTGTCGCCCGGTGCACTCCAGCCCCTACGCCTGAGCCAGGGCGCTTTCGCCCCGGATGGACGCTTCTTTGGAGTGGATCACGGAAGTCGCAGCATCTGGCGCTATGGTCCGGAAGGCTGGACGGAGCTTTCGTCACGCCGCGGGATCAGCCCGCAGCGCTTTGTCGCGATTGCCGTGAACCCAAACGGCGCGCAGGTGCTGGTCTTCGACGAGGGCGGCCGGACTTGGCAATCGCGTGACGCAGGCGAATCCTGGTCGCGGATGTGGCACAGGTCCCGAGTCGGGGCAGGCGATCCGCCCTGGCTGCGGGTCGCCAATCAATCGTATTTTGCCATGGGCCGCGTGGCCTTCGATCCAACGGTGCCGAATCGGCTCTGGGTCGGCGCCGGCACCGGGTTCTACCGCTGTGACCTGGCAAGGCTCCTGCCAATCATCGAGTGGGTTAGCGAAACGCGGGGGATCGAAGAACTGGTCGCCAACGACGTTGCGTGTCCGCCCGGCGATGCGCCACTGTTTGCAGCTTGGGATTTCGGTATCCATCGCAAGACGTCGATGGACAGATTTTCAACTGGCTATGGCCCACGAGAGAGGGTCCTGATCGCGGCCCAGCAACTGGCCTGCAGCCCAGCCGACCCACGCTTCATCGCGACCAATGCCTCCGATACACGCACCTTCTGCTGTGCCGAGGATGGCGACGCGGTGATGGCCGGCTACAGCCTCGATGCCGGACGTAGCTGGAGGAAATTTCCGACGCTGCCATGGCCACCCGGCACCGCGGCCAATGATCCCTGGCGGATGTCCTTCGGAACGATTGCTGTTGCGTCGGACGACACGCGGAACATCGTCTGGCTTCCGACCTTCAATCGCGCGCCATTCTACACGCGCGACCGCGGCGCCAGTTGGCATCGCGTCATCTTCCCCGGAGAGGTCCTGCCCGATACTGGGTCGCACGCCGTGTACAGCTATCACCGCAAGACGCTTGCTGCAGATCCGGTACAGCCTGGAACCTTCTACCTCGTGCACACTGGCGAGGGGGCCAATGCCGCGCTTGCGGGGCTGTGGGTGACACGGGACGCGGGCGCGAGCTGGGTGCGAGTTTTCCGCGGCGAGATCGCGCCGCACAGCCAGCACAGCGCCAAGCTTCGACCGCTGCCGGGCCAGGCTGGACATCTGTTCTTTACCAACGGTGTCGCAGGGAATGACGATACCCGGCTCCGCTTCAGCCGCGACGGCGGGACAAGCTGGGTGGCGCTCAATCACATCCACCGTGTCGATGACCTCGGATTCGGGTGTCCAGCAGATGGCAGCTCTGTCCCGACGATCTTCCTCTCCGGCCGGGTCAATGGCGCCTACGGGCTCTGGCGCTCCATTGATGCGGCCGAAAGCTGGCGTCGCGTGGGTAGCTTTCCGGTTGGAACGCTCGACCAGGTGACGGTTGTTGCAGGGGATCCTGACCGCTTCGGCAGAGTCTATGTCGGCTACAAGGGGTCCGGCTGGATCTACGGCGAGCCCGCCTACTGCGCCGCTAGCGCATATGAATTCCCTTCAGCGGACGAATGCTATGCCGTGCGGTGACCTGATCCCAAGCCTTCGCTGGCCGCCCACGTCGGCGACTGCCGCTTCAGGCAACAATCAGCAGCATGACGACGCCCAGCCCGAGCCAGAACAGCAGGCCAAGAGCCATGGACCAGCGGAGGCCACGAGGACCGGCGATTTCGTCCTCCGGTTCCAGCGGCTGACCTTCCCCCGCGTCCGGCGTCTGGTGCGCCGCCACGTCGTCCTTGTGCGGCGTGGGCTTCGATGCGGTTTTGCGGGTATCCATACGGGTTGTCACGGTTGCGGGCCGAAGATGCCGGCCGTCAGCCGGGTCAACCACCATGACCAGCAGTTGGCGGGTTCGTGGTGGGTCGCGGCATGAAGACCGGATGCCGCCTGCTGTTCGTCGTCACGCATTCTGCCGCAGGCGGAACGCAGGAACTCTGGGCCAACCTGACCGAAGGCCTGCGAGGGCGTGGCCATGACGCGCGGCTGATCGCGCTCTACCCGCACGAGGAAAGCGCTTCGGCAGGGACAACCGGCGCAAGCTGGCGGCATGTGGTCGAGCGGCGCCCCGCCTCTCCAGTGGCGCTGCTCCGGCTGCTCCGGTGTCTCGTGCAACTGCTGCGCACCGAGATGCAGGACTACATCTTCACCGCGATGCCGGCCGCGAATCTGCTGCTGCCGTTGGCGGCAACGTTCGCAAGGACACCCGCTAAGGTCGTAATCTCCCATCATTCGCCAGTCCACACCTACCGCCCGCTGCTGAACCTGGCCGATGGCGCAGTTGGTCTTCTGCCAAAGGTGGCGGCGATCGTCTGCGTCTCCGCTTCGGTGGCGGCGTCCCTGCACGCGAAACCCGATGCCTACCGGAGGCGGCGGCGGGTCATTCACAATGCCTTGCCGCCGCCCATCGCTGCGCTCCTGTCCCGCCTGGCCAGCCGGTCCCCCCGTGACGCGGCGTTGAATCACCGTGTGGTCGCAATCGGACGCCTGGCTGCGGAGAAGAACTACCCGGTCCTGATTCGTGCCGCGGCGGACCTTCCCGGAGCGACGATCCAGATCCTTGGCTCGGGACCCGATGCGGAGATACTGCAGGCCCTGGCTGCCGAGTTGCGCACTGGTGCGACCATTGAATTCCTCGGGCACCGACCGCGGGACGCGGCGCTTCAAATGCTGGCGGCGGGCGATATATTCGTTCAACCGAGCCTGTACGAAGGTCACAGCCTGGCGATGCTCGAGGCTGCCGAGCTCGGATTGCCGCTCGTCGTTTCGGATGTCCCAAGCCAAGTCGAAGGAATCACCGCGGCGGACGGGCAGGTGTGTGGCATTGCGGTGGACCCTCATGATCCGGTGGCATTGGCTTCTGCCATAAAGCGCCTGCTCGACGAGTCTGCGCACTACCGACGATCCTCCGAGCTGGCACACCATCTTGCCTCCTCAAGCTCATTCGACGCGATGCTGGACGCCTATGAGAATTTGATTTATCAGAAAAACTCGACCGCTGACTAATATTTATTCTGAAACTAATGAAATTTTGCCTTCTTGCTCAGGTTGCGCAATCGACTTGCTGGTGTTGTCAAATCGGCCTTCAACGACCTACTGACCGGCAACGGCGCCAACACCGGAAGTTCAGAGTTGGTCTCGTCACATCCGCATTCCGCGCCCCCGCCGAGGCGAGAGCCGCTCCTGCTCAGCCTGGCGCGCCCGCTCCCTGGCCTGTTCGCGCTCCTCATGCGCCTCCCTGCTCGGCCGCCAGCGCCCGGCAACCCCGGCCAGCCCCTCGCGCGGGCGCTGCGCTCCCGGCGCCTGGCGCACCGCCGCCGCTCGCCGCAGCGCCTCCGGCACCCTCTCGTGGACAAGCCGCAGCTCCGCCGCCACCTCAGGCCGCGCCACGACCTCCCGCTGCCACGCCTCGGCCACAGCCGTCCGCTCGCGCGCGCTGCGCCGCACAGGGGCGGAATTGCGTTGACGGTAGGCGCCGTTTGATCTCCGGCGTCTACGCTGCGATGGCGGATACCGCGGCAGGATTATTTGGCTTCCAGTTCCACGGCAGCAGTGAGCCCAGGTCGGTGGCCTTGGTCTGCCCGGAGACGATGCGTTCCAGCACATCTGTCAGCCAAGCCATCGGCTCGACGCCGTTCAGCTTGGCGGTCTGGATGAGTGTCATCGCGATCGCCCAGTGCCACGCTCCGCCATCGCTTCCAGCAAACAGCGCATTTTTCCGCTTATGCGGAGCTCCGCATAACCGCAATTATGTGCAGCAGCGGATTATGCGCAGTCAGGTGCGGGAACACCAGGATGCTCAAAGCCGGCGGCCGCGCCGGACTGCGCATAGCTTCATAGGCTCTGGAGAAAGCGCATCAGCGCGTCAGGCGGGCGATAGCGCGGGACGGTCACATTCGGCGGCTGGAGGTGGCCGAGGGCGCGCTCTTTCATTTCGAGATCGGCCTCGACATACAAGTGCGTCGTCGAGGGGCTCTCGTGGCCGAGCCACAGCGCGATCACGGTAATGTCCACCCCCGACTGGAGCAGGTGCATGGCGGTGGTGTGCCGGATCGTGTGCGGCGAGATGCGGCGGCCGAGCAGGTGCGGTTGGTGCACAGCGGCAGTCTGGACCCACAATGCGAGGCGCTGCGTGACGTTCGAGCGCGTCATCGCTCTCCCATCTCGGTTCGGGAATAGCGGACCGTTGGCCGTTCCAGGTCCGTCGAGTCGCCGCATCCAGGCCCGGAGCAGCGTGGCCGTGCCCCGCCACAGCGGGATGGTGCGCTGCTTGCGCCCCTTTCCATGGAGGTGGACACAGGGCGCGCCATCGAGGATCAGGTCGCCTACCCGTATGCCGATGATCTCGGAGACGCGGGCGCCTGTGTTGTACATCGTGGTCAGCAAGGCTCGGTCTCGCTGTCCAACCCAGCTCCGCGCATCCGGGGCGTTGAGGACGGCCTGCATGTCGTTGCGTGACAGGAACCCGAGCATGGGCCGGTCAAAGCGTTTGGTGGGGATGGCCAGGGTCCGCTGGATTGCGGGCAGGGCCGAGAGGTCGTGGTGCGCGGCGTAGCCGAGGAATGAGCGGATGGCGGTGAGGCGTGCGTTGCGGGTCCGCGCGCCGTTGCCGCGCTCCGCCTCGAGGTGGTCCAAGAAGGCCAGCACGAGGGGCGCGTCGAGGTCGTCCAGGGCGATTGCGGCCGGTGCCTTGCTGATGCGTCGTTCGGCGAACAGCAGCAGCAGCCTGAACGTGTCCCTGTAGGCCGCCACGGTGCGCGGGCTGACGGACCGGTGCCGGGTGAGGTGCTCCGCGAAGAAGCGCTGGAGCAGCGTCGCGAAGGACAGAGGCCGTAGCGGATCAGCCATGGCGGGCCTCCACCATGTCCGCGGCCGCGAACAGCTCGAAGCGCTTCGTCGCCGCGGCCATCAGGTCGGGCACGGCGGTCAGGTACCAGTACGTGTCAGAGACCTTGGCGTGGCCGACATAGGTCGAGAGGGCCAGCATGGCGTTGTCGATATCCGCCCCGGTCTCGTGCCACAGCGCCACCCTGCGGCAGATGAAACTGTGGCGCAGGTCGTGGATGCGCGGCGCCGGCAGGCTACCGCGCGCGGCCCAGCCCAGCTCGGCGCGGAGCCGGGCGAAGACGCGGTGCACGGCTTTCTTGGCAAGCGCGGTGCCTGATGGCGACCCGAACAGCGGCGCGTCCGGTACCACCGGGATGAAGCGCTGGCGCGCCAGGAGATACTCGACCAGGGCCGCGACGGTGGTCGGGTGCAGCGGCACAAGCCGCGACTTGCAGAATTTGGTCTGCCGGATCGTCAGCGTGCCGCCGCCGACATCGAAGTCACCGCACCGCAGGCGCAGCGCCTCGGAGAGGCGCAACCCGGTGGCCGCGACCAGCCCGAGGAACGCTTCGTAGGTGAG
>NZ_JBNXUN010000038.1:0-17631 GCF_050563525.1 Falsiroseomonas sp. HC035 | reverse complement strand
TCACCGGAAAAAGCTGATGCCGATGCTATGCGCTGAACAATCCCTGAGAGCACGGGCTATGCTCCGTCTGAGCCGCGAGGATCTGGCAAGGGCCGCCCGGGTCGCATTTGCAACAATCGCGGATTTTGAGACGGGGCGGCGTCAGCCTCAACCTCGGACTTTGGACGCCATGCAAATCGCTCTGGAGGCCGCCGGCGTCGATTTCATCCCGAAGAACGGAGGCGGGCCCGGGGTGCGGCTGCGGAAGGCGGCGGAATGACTTCATCCCTAGGGAAGCTAAGCCTCGCTAAACCTGACCTCCAGCCTGACGCTAAGGCGCTCAGTGCGCAGCCTTCATCATCTAATCTGAATCTAACGCGGCGCGGCGGCGTTGCGCTGTGGCGCCAGGTGATGGAGCACGTGAATAAAGACATTGTGAAAGGTATTTTCTTACCAGGGGCGCAGCTGCCGACAGAGCTAATAATGGCCCGTCGCTTCGGCGTTAATCGTCATACAGTGCGTAGGGCGATGGAAGAGCTTGAGAAGCTTGGCCTGATAAACGTCCGGCAAGGTAGCGGGAGCTTCGTAGTCGAGGATCTACTTGACATCGATATCGGCCGGTATGTGTCGCTTTCTGATGGTATTACCCGGCTTGGGCGCAAGCCAATTTGGCAAATCCTCCGGATCAGAGAGGCTATGGCGGACCAGGCGATTGCAAATCATCTCATGATCGGTCGCGCACGTAGCATATTAATCGTGGAGCGACTTTTAGCCGCAGATGGCTTTCCGCTGATTGCCTCGACACATTACTTTCCAGCTTCGCGCTTTGAAAAAATGGGCGGCTTGTTGAGGTCTAATCCGTCGATCAGCGCTGCACTTGCGGCCCTGGGTGTTGTGGGAATTCAGCGGGGGGTTACCAGGATTACTGCCCGCCTTCCTGTACAGCTGGAGGCTGAGCGCCTGCAGCAGCATCGCTATCGCCCCCTGCTAAATGTGGAGTCTGTCTTCATGGATAGCGCGGGCGCCGTCGTGGAATTTGCGGTTGCGACTTTTGCGCCCGGGCGAACGCGACTGGTCGTGGGACAGCAGCCATACCAACCATGACAAAAGCGTCATAGTGCGTGATATGGCTGAGGCTCCGGCCCTCTCCATATCTCCAATCGACAGCCCCCGGTGGACCCTGCGGGGTTCCCCTCTTTAGGCTGCCGACCCGGCCATTCGCTGACTTTCCGCCCGGATCACTCGATGGGACTGGTCAGGATGTCCGCCGGCTTCCCGAGCAGGTAGCCCTGCCCTTTGGCGATCCTGAGCATTCTGAGGGTCGCGAGTTCAGCTTCACTCTCGATCCCCTCGGCGACGATCTGGCAGTTGGTCTCTCGTGCAAAGTAGCCAAGAGCGGAAGCGAGAGCGCGCCGCCCAGCATCCGTATCGACCGATCTCGTGAGGCTCATGTCGAGCTTGATGATGTCGGGTCTGAGCTGCAGGATGTGCTGAAAGCTGGAGTATCCGGCTCCAGCATCATCAATGGCAAGCTTCACGCCCGTCTTGCGCAATGAGGCCAGCGCATTGTGCAGACCAGCGTAATCGCTCACCCTGGCGTGCTCGGTGATCTCGAGCACGATCCTGCTCAGCGGGGCATTACGCAGCACTTCGTCCAGCCGCCCACTGGCAACCGTCTCGGGTGACGCGTTGACGGAAAGGAAATGCTCGTCGCTGATGTGTGCAAACGCGTTCAGGGCCGCCCGCAACGTGGCCAATTCCAACTGGATGCCGAGCCCGACAGCAGCGGCTTCCCGGAACCAGACGTCCGGCGAGCGGCGAGGCTCAGCCGTGAACCGGCACAGGGCCTCGAACCCGACAACCCGGATTGGATCAAGAGTGCAGATCGGCTGGTACACGATGTTGAAGAGCTGTTCCTCGATGACCTGCTCTATGCGGCGTCGGGTTGCCATCGCTGTCCGTTCTGCCTCCAGATCTCGGTTGAATTGGTGTGCTGCCATGTCAGCAAACACCCGCATGATCTGGAGATCGCGCTCGTTCAGCGATCTGTTGGGCTGCGAGCTCAGGCAGCAAAACATCCCATAGGCCTGACCGCTGGAAAGTCGGAGAGGCACACTCATGTGGGCGCCGATCGGCACCGCCCTGGTGATCGGGATGGATTGCGTCAGCGGGAAGTCTGCCGTGTCCGCCATCAACTCGGGCAGTCGCCCCGCCAGGATGTGACGGCAGTAGACGTCGTCCAGGGACCGACTGTCGCCCGGCTTGATCAGGGCTTCCAGGCCAGGTGCGTCGACCTCTCGGAACACCGACTGGCCGTCCACGAACTCCGAGACGTAGGCCACCTGCATGCCAAGGTGGGTCCGCACGGCCTCCAGGGCCTGCTTGATGGTGCTTCGCGAGGGTTCCGCTGTGTCGGAACCTGCCGACGCCAAGAAGTCGAGCACCGTATTCTCCCTTCCGGGGATGTTTTGTGATCGCAGAGGTATCCACGGCGGGCGAAAGAACAACCCAAAGAAGATGAAATTATCTCCCGAACAACTCATGCGGATCACCACAGGGCTTGTCGGAGCCTTACCGGGTAGGACCATGAGCGGCCGGCAGGTCGACCGCTTGAGTGGCAGGGCGCTGGGCCCTTCCATCGGAGCTACTGGGTCCGCGCCCAGAACCGGCCGCCGCCGCGGGCGGGCAACGCGCCTCTCAGTCCGACCACCAGCCCGCGCCGCTCCAAGCGTACGAGTGAGCGGCATACACTCGCGCCAGCCACCGGCGAGGGCGTCAGCCCCAAGGCACGAACGATGTCGCCAGTGGTGGGGAGGCCGCTCAAGGAAGCAACACTGCCAGACGGGTGCCCCTCCAGATGAACATCCGCCAAGCTCCGATAGTTGGCCAGTACAGCCAGTATGGCAGCTGGCCGGTCCATGTTTCGCCTATTCATTCGAGATGACATATCGCGCGGCACGCCCTCCCAAGAAGGCAAATCCGCTATAGGTCAGCACCAAAAGACCCGACAAGGCGTCGTTGCCGATCATGATAAGAACAGCCAGAACTGCGTATGCCGCCGCGCCAACCGCAATGGTCCAATAGATCACGCGGCCCAGCCTAATCCGTGCACTGGTTTCCGCCTTACGGCGGCGTATAGGCATGATCTCCATCATAATATCTGGCTCCAGTTGTTTTTCTGAAAGAGGGACAGATTCGACCGATACTCCGGAGCCCCCAGTTGATGCGCGATCAGGCAAGGCGCAGGTGTCGTCCGACGGGCAGGCGCATGTGGCATTGGAGACCCTCCGGCGGGTGCAGCAGCGCCACCTCGCCTCCAAGCTGGCGGCCGAGGCCGCGCCCCAGCAGGTTGGTGCCAAAGCCGCGATGCACGGGTGGACCTGCGAGCCGCGGGCCACCCTCCTCCACCCAAGTCAGCTCCAGATACCGACCATCTGCCGTCGACTGCCATTTCACCGAGATGCGCCCGGTGGGTGACGACAGAGCGCCGTGCCGTGCGGCATTCGCGACCAGCTCGTGCAGGGCAATGGACAGTGTCACTGCCGGCTCCGGCGCCAGCTGCACCGATGGTCCGGAGACGGCGATGTTAGGTGTGACGTTGGGGCTCTTGATGGAGAAGGGGGCAAGCGCGGCTGCCACCAGCTTGGCAAGCGGCGCGCCTTGCCAGGCCTCCTGCGTCAGTAGGTCGTGCGTCCGTGCCAGCGCCAACAGGCGGCTCTGGAAGTCGGCATGGAAGCGGCGCCGTTCCGGGACTTCCCTTACTGGCGCCGTTTCGAGCCTGGTGTCGGTGGCGCGGCGGGTCTGCTCGGCAATCGCCAACACCACCGCCAGCGTGTTTTTCACACGATGGTTCAGCTCCGCCATAAGCAGCGCCTGTCGCTCCTCCGCCGCGCGCCGTCCCGTGACCTCTATGGTGGCGCAGACGAGGCGCACCGCCTTCGTCACACCATTCTCCAACTCAAAGTATGCTTGGCCGAGCGACTGGAACCAGCGAGGGCGGCCGTCCGGTCCTGGGCTCCCGGAACGGTGCACAACCGAGTAGCGGCCGTCGCCCGCAGGATCGAGCGCGGTCGCCACGGCGCTGCGGACTTGGCCGATGTCCTTGGCATGAACAAAGATCCGCAGCGCCTCCTCATGCGCCACCACCTCGGGCAGGCCGAGCAGCACGCGCGCCGCGGGATCCCAGGTGGAGAGACCACTTGCCGGATCGAGCTCCCAGGCACAGGCATCGGCGACCTCGAGCGCGAGGCGCAGCCGATCCTCCCGGCTGCGGCGGACCTCCGCCTCACCGGCCTGACGTTCGGCCCGAAGCCGCTCGCGGCGCAGTTCCAGCGTGCGCATGATCATGGCGGCTAGGCTGGCCAGCCGCCGTCGCTCCGTCTCCTGCAAGCCAGCGGGACGCGGCTCCGGCGAGAGCACGCAAAGGGCGCCCAGTACGGCGCCTTCGGAGGTCAGCAGCGGCGCGCCGGCGTAGAAGCGGAAGGGCTGCTCGCCGTGCACCAGCGGGTTTGTCGTGAAGCGCGGATCAGCGGCGGCGTCGGGCACAACGAAGACACCACCTGCCTGATCCACGACATGGCCACAGAGGGCGAGGGAGCGCGGCCCCTCGGTTTCGCCAAGGCCGGTGCGGGCCTTGAACCACAGGCGCTCGGCATCCACGAAGGCGACCAGCGCCACGGGTGTGCCGAGGAGATCGGTGGCCAGGGCGGCGACCTGGTCGAATTCGATCTCGGGCTCCGCATCGAGGATCCCGTAGCGGTGCAGGAGTTCTGACGCGGCTTCATCGGCGTCAAGCGGAACCGAAGAGGCCCCGCTGGAGCGAATTTCCTGATGCCGCCTCTCACCAACGAGAGCCATGTCTTTCACGGTCGTGTTTCTTTATTCCCTGTTCAATAACATGCGCTATCAGACCGCGTACGCCGGCTTTGGATGAACAGAGCGAGAGGTATCAGAACTGACTTGGTTCTACATGGTGGCCGATTGCTCCCTCAGCCGAGCCCCGCATGCGTTTGACCAGGAGCATGCAGCGCCTGCTGCTCGCCGCGCTGGTTGGGCTTGTCGGACAAGGCTTGCCCCTTCTTGCCCAACCGGCCGATCCCCTGGCTGGGCCCATCCAGCTCCGGGTGATTGGCGGCCACGCAGGCATCCGGCAGTATCTTGAGCACGAGGCGCCATTCTGGCGCCGGCGGATCACGGAGCTGACCAACGGCCGGGTCACCGCCGAGATCACGCCCTTCGACGAGGCCGGTCTGCCCGGCCAGAGCATGCTCGATTTCATGCGCCTCGGCATTGCGCCCTTCGGCACCGCCATCCTTTCCTTGGCCTCGACCGGGGACCCGGAGCTCCACGCCATCGATCTGCCGGCCCTGGCCGTCGACATGCACGGCCTGCGGCAAGCGGTGGACGCCTTTCGCCCACGGCTCGAGGAGAGCCTGCGCGAGCGCTACCAAGTCGAACTCCTTGGGATCTACGCCTACCCAGCTCAGGTCGTCTTCTGCGCCCGTCCCTTCGCCGGCCTGTCGGACCTCGCCGGCAGGCGCATCCGCACCTCTTCGGTGGGGCAGTCCGAACTGATCAGGGCCCTCGGCGCGACGCCGATGGTGATCCCGTTCACCGAGATGGTGCAGGCAGCCCGCGACCGCAGCGTGGACTGCGCCGTCACCGGGGCCATGCCGGGCCATGCCCTCGGCCTGCATCGGGTCACGACCCATGTGCACGCCCTGCCGCTGAACTGGATCATCTCGGTCTTCGGCGCGAACGCCGCCGCCTGGGCCGCCCTGCCTGAGGACGTCCGCACGATCATCCGGCGTGGGGTGCGCGAACTCGAGCCGCAGATTTGGGCGGCGGCAGATCGGGAGACCGCCGACGGCCTCGCCTGCAACGCGGGCCGACCGACCTGCCCCGCGGAGCGTCGCGGCAGCATGACGGTCGTGCCGGTCACGGCCACGGATGCCGCCCTTCTCAGGCGGTCACTGGCAGAGGTGGTGCTGCCGCGTTGGGTCGAGCGCTGCGGCACCGGTTGCGCCGAGACCTGGAACCAGTACCTGGCGCCGCATGTCGGCATCGCTGCCCAACCAGAGCGGCAGTAGCGACATCACGCACCCTGTGCATTCAACGCGTACAACGCCGGGCTGTGGCGCGACGGGCGAACCGCTCCAATCTGTCTTGTCAAGATTCAGAACGAATACTTGAATGCGACCGATCCAACTGCGACGACCGCCCATCCAGGAGCCGCTGGATCTGCACCTCCAGCTCCGCCTGGCTGTAGGGCTTGACCAGCCGCGGAAGGTCGACAGGCTCCTCGCCGGGAAGATCGACATGGCCGCTGGCCATCAGGACGGGGAGCTCCGGCCATTCCCGACGGATTTGGCGCGCGAGGTCCACGCCGCTCATCCCGGGCATCGCCTGGTCCGTCACCACGATGTCGACCACGATGTCGGCCCGCAGCAACTCGAGGGCCCGCGCGGCAGACAGCGCCTCGACCGCCACGTGCCCGAGGTCCTCCAGCATCTCGGCCGTGCTGGCACAAACCAGCGGATCGTCTTCGACCAGCAGAACGCGCCACCGCGGGAGCGCAAGACGCGATGCGGCCGGCTTCTCCTTAACCACCGGCACTTCCTGGGGTGCGATGGCCGCTTCATCTGCCACGGGAAGCCAAAGTTCGACCGTGGCGCCAATCCCGGGACGGCTCGACAGCCGCATTGCTCCACCTGACTGCGCTGCCAGGCCATGCACCATGGAGAGACCGAGGCCGGTGCCCCTGCCTGGCTCCTTGGTGGTAAAGAAGGGCTCGCTTGCACGTTGCAGCGTCGCCTCGTCCATGCCCGTGCCGGTGTCCGAGACGCCGAGGCAGACATAGTGGCCGGTAGGCAGATCAGGCGGCGGTGCGGCGTCCTGGCTGCCAGTGATGGTCAGCCGTCCGCCAAGTGGCATGGCGTCACGCGCATTCACCGCGAGGTTCAGAAGAGCCAGCTCGAGCTGGTGTGGATCGGCCCGGACAGCCGGCAATTCCTGCAGACCTACTGTCACGATCTCGATCGTCGCGCCGAGGGAGCTCGCCATCAACTCCATCATGCCCTCGACCAGATGCGCGAGGTTCACTCTCTCCGGCCTCAGCTCCTGCCGACGGGCAAAGGCGAGCAGGCGCTTGGTCAGCGTGGCGCCGCGCTCGGCGCCGGCTGTCGCGCCGTCCAGCAGGCGCTGCAGGTGGGGATCGGCAGGGATCCTTTTGCGCAGCAGGGCCAGGTTGCCGAGGACCGCCATGAGCAGGTTGTTGAAGTCATGCGCGACGCCGCCTGTCAGCTGGCCGAGACTCTCCATCTTCTGCATCTCGTGCACCTGCGCCAGGGCGGCCTCGCGCTCGCGCGTACGCTCCTCGACGCGCCGCTCGAGATCGGCATTGGCTGCCGCCAGATCTGCGGTCCGCTCGGCAACCCGGCGCTCCAGCTCCGCATTCGCCCGTTCGAGCTGACGGGTTTTCCGATGGAGCTCGGCGAAGACGCGGACCTTGGCCCGCAGCAGCTCTGGAACCACGGGGACGGGCAGGTAGTCCGCCGCCCCAACCTCGTAGCCGCGCAGGCGGTCGAGGTCGGTGACATGAAGGGCCGAGACAAAAATGATGGGCGTGCGCTCGAAGCGGGGATGCGCGCGGATCGTCGTCGCCAGCTCGAAGCCCCCGATGTCCGGCATGACGACGTCCAGCACGATGACGGCGACGTCGCTGCGCAGCAGGTGCTCGAGCGCCTCCCGCGCGGAGCCTGCGCGGATCAGCCGCTCTCCGAGATCGTCGAGGATCGCCTCGTAGCTCAGCAGCTTGGCTGGCTGATCATCGACGAGAAGGATGTTGACGGGCTCGTCCGGTGTCACATGCAGGCCTCTTCACCACAACAAGCTACGGCGCCCGGAACGAGCCGGCGTCGCCCCTGCTAGAGCACGGGCATGGCGGGACCATGGCAAACGGTAGAGTTGAAAAAGAATCCTTGAGATCGCGCTCGCAGGCAGCCTAGATCGGCGGAGACACCACACCCGCCCACCACGATCTGCCGCTTAAAGAAGGGCCCCGCCAAAGCAGTGGCGGGGCCGGAGGTGAGCAGACACTCAGGCGCACAGAAGACCGCGAACCGCCTGTTTTACGAGCAACCCGCCCAGCTGAGTTGGGGCGGCAGCCTGGATACGCAACAGTCACGGCAGCCAGATTCAGCGGCTACCACTGATCGGACCACCAAGTCGGCGAGGCGAAGCCACCCGGTGTGTCAGAGAGATAACGAAGCGATGAGTTGGACCATCAGTTGGAGCCGAGACTGCATCCAACAATCGCGAAAGACGTTCGCGCTCTCGGTTAATTCGGGACCTTTCAGTTGCTCCACGTCGCCGCATTCCTCATCACGCTGACCTTTGGTACTGCTGTCGTAAAGCCGACAGCGGTGGCTGAGGCTCCTGCTGTGCAACCCTATGACCCCTTGCCCTGACAGGTCGTACAAGCCTGCGGCCAGAGATTCCTAGGACGCGAGGGCCAGCCGGCCCCCGCGCGCACGAGCAGCCGGTTCTGTCCGGCAGGTACTTCAGCACCTTGCAGTGCCGCGTGCGCACGCCGGCGGCCGAGAGGCGTGCCGCTTCGCCGAGAAGCACGTGGAAGTCGGTGCCGGACAGGGCGCGCTGGCCGAGTTCGGCCAGCAGCGCCCTGCTGACGCAGCCGCGCCTCGAGTTCGGCGTCCATGAGAGTACTTCGGGTGGCCTTCGACCGAGGCCCACGTGCGCGACGTCGGGGCTGAAGGGGTGGTTTCCCTCGGTCCATGCGGCTACGCTTTTCCCTGTGCGCCACCAGAACACCCGGCCGAGCGGCTTTTACCGGCCTAAACCCGCACGGTCCGCTCCAGTCCAGCCGCCGCAACCTGTAGGTTAAATACTGGCCAATCGCACTACCAGAAGTGGCTGCGCGAGGATCCGCCATTCAGACACTCCGCGCAGCACGCGCCAGCATTGCCTCGATACGGCGCACCACCTCGCGCTCGCGGTACGGCTTCGTTAGCAGCCCCGCCTCATCACCTGATCGCTCCTCGCAGAGATCACCGGCCTTGGCGACAATGGCGGGCGGCGCACCGGAGGTCAGCAGCACGCGCACCTCGGGCCGGTTGGTGGGGACCCAGCGTGCCAGGTCGAAGCCGTCCATGTCGCCCGGCATCTGCACATCGCTGAAGATCACGTCCACCGCGACATCGCCGGCCCGCAGCACCGTCATTGCCTCCTCGGCGCTGCCCGCCTCCAGGACCCGCCAGCCGCAGTCGCGCAGATACGCGGCGATGGCCAGGAGTGGGCGGCGATCTTCGGTGACCCGAACACCGCTGGATGCCACAGTCGACGAACGGCTGATCACCTGGGTCACCGTAACCGATCCGCGGCATCCGCTGCATGGCCTTCGACTAGAGGTCGCGTCGACCGTCAGTAGCCGAGGTGCCCGTTTCGTTGTGGTGATGCTTCGTGATGGCAGGCGGCGGCATGTGCTGCGTGCCGCGACCGAACTGGAGCGTCCGACGACAACGGCAGAGCCGGTCCGTTCACGGATTTCTGCACGCAGCTTGTTGCCTCTGGCGCGGCTGATCCGGAGCATGCTGGCGGCCTCGGATATGGAGGTCGGCCATGCGGACCAGGAGCGATCACCCTCAGCCGCCGGCGCCGCGACGACCGGCACTGTCATCAGCGGTTCAACGGCGAGTAGCCCAGCAGATCGCGCGGATGCTTCGTCGCCAGATATCTCAGGAGGCGCGCCATGCTGAGCGTCGGGGGCGCGACGGATGAGCGGATCGGCACGGCCCATCGTGCCAAGCTGGCGTTCATCTACATCCGGCAGTCGACGGCCGACCAGGTGCGGCAGCACCAGGAAAGTACGACGGCGCAGTACCGGCTGGTGGACCGCGCGGCGGGGCTGGGCTGGCCGCGCGAGCGGATCACGGTGATCGACGACGACCTCGGCAAGTCCGGCACGTCCAGTGCCGAGCGGCAGGGGTTCCAGCGGCTGATGGCCGAGATCGGATTGGGCAAGGCCGGTCTGGTGGTCAGCCTCGACGCGTCCCGCCTGGCGCGCAACAACCGCGACTGGCACCAGTTGCTGGAGCTGTGCTCGATCTTCGGTGTCCTCCTCGCCGACAGCGAGCGCCTGTACGATCCTGGCGCCTATCATGATCGACTTTTGCTGGGACTGTCCGGCATCATGAGCGAGGCGGAGCTGCACCAGATCCGGATGCGCCTGCACCAAGGCGAGTGGCAAAAGGCTGCGCGCGGCGAGCTGCGCTGTCCGTTGCCAGCAGGTTTGGTGTGGGAGCGCGACGGCAGGATTGCGCTCCATCCGGACGAGGAGGTGCAGGCACGCCTGCGCTTCGTGTTCGAGATGTTTGGAGAACTGCAATCCGCCAAGGCCGTGATGCGCGAGTTGCAGCGGCACGGGCTGTTACTCCCGGCGCGGCCTCTACGAGGTCCGTCGCCGCAGGAGGTCGTTTGGGTTGCGGCCGATAGTGCTCGGGTGCTGCACATTCTGCACAACCCGGCCTATGCGGGTGCCTATGTTTATGGCCGGCGTCGGCGCGATCCCACGCGCCGACGCACGCCGTTCGGTCGAGGTGCCACGGTCAAGGTCGCACTCGAGCGATGGCCGATATGTCTGCGCGATGCGCACCCGGGCTACATTGGCTGGGAGGAGTTCGTGGCCAATCAAGCGAGGCTGACGGGTAACGTCGCCCACCATGTTGCGGGCCGGCCCGGCGTTGTCCGCCGCGGCCAGGCGCTGCTGCAGGGCATTGTGGTCTGCGGTCGCTGCGGGCGGCGGATGGGGGTTCAGTATTCCGGGCCGCATGGCGATTATCCCGTCTACCACTGCAGCGCCGACCAGGTCGGCGCCGGCCAGATACGCTGCCAGGAGGTGCGCGCGCTGGCCGTGGATGCGGCCTGTGAGCGGATCCTGCTGGAGACGCTGACACCCGAGCGGGTCGCACTGGCCGTGTCTGCCGTCGGCCAGCTCGAGGCTGAGGCCAAGGCGCTGGAGCACCAGTGGGCGCTGCGACGCGAACGGGCGCGCCACGAGGCCGAGCGGGCGCGACGGCAGTATGACAAGGTCGAGCCGGAGAACCGGCTCGTGGCGCGCACACTGGAACGGGCCTGGGAGGAGCGTCTGCGCGAGGTCGAGACGGTGGAGCAGGCCTACGAGGCCTGGCGCCGCGCCCAGCCCGGCCCGCTCTCAGAGAGCGAGCGCGGCGAGGTGCTCGGCATGGCGAAGGATCTGGAGCGCCTGTGGCGCGGCGCGACGGCGGAGGAGCGCAAGCGCATCCTCCGCCTCGTGGTGAGCCAGGTCGTGCTCGATCAGAAGCGGGAACGCGGCCTGGTGTCGGTGCGCATCGCCTGGCAGACCGGCGCCACCAGTGAACACAAGCTCCGCCGCTCGGTGCAGGGCTACGCCGAATGCGCCGACACCGAGGTGCTGGAACGCCGTGTGCGAGCGCTGAACGGCGCCGGCATGATGGATCGTGAGATTGCCACGGTCCTCAACGCCGAGGGCCTTCTGACCGCGCACGGCGCGCCATTTACGGGTGGCACCGTCCACCTGCTCCGCAAGCGCTGGGACATCCCGACGGTCAAGATCAACGGCGTGGCGGCAAACCCGCAACGCTGGCCGGATGGGAGCTATTCGGTGCAGGGCGCCGCCATTGCTTTGGGCGTCACGGCACAGACCGTGTTCAAGTGGCTGCGGAAAGGCCGCCTCCAGGGCTACCAGCGCACTAAAGGTCAGCCCTGGCAGATCACGCTGCCCGAGGACAGCGTCGGAGTGCTGGCCGCGCAGGTGCGACGTACCAACCCTTCGAGGAGAACGGCATCATGAAACGCTCGGGGACGCCAAGATGACCACGGCGCTGCTCGACCGTCTGACGCACCACTGCGACATCGTCGAGACCGGCAACGAGAGCTGGCGGTTCAAGAACCGCGCCTGAGCCATCCATCCAACAGCCGCCACGCTGCGGTCGTCCGCCCCTCCGCCTACGGCTGCGGGCCGGACGACCGCAGCGCGCATCAGCACACCAAACAGGGGTCCCTATTCGGCGCCGATCCGGGGTCCCGTTTCCGCGCCGTTTGACAAACGGAAAGCCCGCACGGCGGGTGCCGGCGGGGCTGCTGTTGTGGGCCGAGGCGGTCAGGCGTCCAGGGGCACCTCAGGCGGCGGCACGCCCTGGAGCGTCGTGCCGATGCGCCACCGCGGCGGGCGATCCTGCGCCAGGGCTGCCTCGCCTTCCACCAACTCGGCCACGTCCGCGCCAGGTACTGCAGGCCCTCGGCGTGATGGCCGGGCAGCGCGTCCTCTTCGTCCAAGGCGCCCACGCCGGCCAGGGCCAGCTCCAGCGCCATCGTGGCGCCCGACAGGGCCGGGACAGGTCGGCGATCGTGGCCAAGCGCCGCTCGGCGGCCACCGGTGCGGTGCTCATGTCGCGCCCCCTGGCTGCTGCTCGAACTCCGCCACCCGGCAGCGGCTGTCAATGCTGAGGTCGGCTTCCTCAAAAGCGCTGGCTGAAAATTCCCCACTTCGGCTGGTGGCTATGTAGCGGCGCTGAGGTCGCATGTCCGCAGCTTGGGTGGCCGGCCACGCCGACGCGGTGCCAGCTCTGGCTGATGAGCGGGCCTGGCGGCTGAGTTATCGGGTAGCATCTCGGCGTGGCGGCGGAGGCGATAGCTGGCGCCCTCGATGCGCACGACGATGGCGTGGTGGAGGAGGCGTGTTGATTGCCATTCAGAGCTGGGTTCTTCCGCATTTCCCGTGCTGCCATTTCGGCATCATGCGGCGTGGAGCACGCGGGCACGGAGGAGGGCGAAGCCGGCTCGGCCATACATGGTTCGCTTGATCATCTTGAGGCGGTTGATCTGACCTTCGACCGGGCTGGTGGTCCAGGGGAGTTCGAGCGCGGCCTGCACCGCATCGGCGTCGCGGCGCAGGCTCGCGGCGAAGCTGGCGAGGCCGTGCGCTCCGCGGCGGCCAGTGCGGCTTCGAGACCTTCGCTACCCTCGCGCCGCAGCACGCGACGGAGGTCCTTGGCGGCGGCGACAGCCGCAGCCAGATCCGGCGCCTCGGCGAGGAGTTGCCCAACGAAGGCACATTCTGTGTCACCGAGTGTCTCGATGTCGGCCATGAGCAGCCGTGCGAGACCCCGCCGCGAGGGCAGTTGCCATACCGGCTGTGGCGGCCCGGCGCGTGCCGATCCCGTCGCTGCCCGGTGGCGTGTGGCCCAGGCGCGAACCGTGCTCGGCCGCCCCTTGAAGCCGCGCGCGACCAGCTCGCGCCAGAGCCGGGCGGCGTTCTGGCATCCCTCCGCCCATCGTTGCTCGAGGAAGGCCGCGTAGGCGTCGAGCATGCCGACGCGCTTTGAATTCCGCCAGAGCGGTGCGTGGCCGAGGCGCAGCCAGCTGCGCACCGTCTTGCGCTCGGCACCGAGCAATGCGGCGATGCGGCGCAGGGACATGCCCTTGTCATGAAGCCGGGCCGCCTCCTCGTAGCGGACCTGCCGGCGCTGGAGAGACACCTGGCTCGCCCGTTCCGCCCGGCTCGGCGGCCGGGGCGCCGGCGCAGGGGCTGATGCCGTGGCGGTCTCCGCCTGCCCGGCGACAACGTGCCGCGCGGCGCGCCGGGCGGCGGCCGCATGCCGATCACCAAGGGCCTGCACGGCATCGCCCAGGTTTCGCAGCAGATGCCAGCGGTCGGCCACCTGTCTGGCAGCAGGGGCACCCTGTCTGATCCCATCGGCATAGGCTCCGGCACGGTCACGTGCGGCGACTTCGACACCGGGATGCTGCTGCAGCCACGCAGCCAGCGTCTCCGCCTGCCGGTCCTGCAGGAGGTCGACGACGACGTTGTTCTCCAGGTCGACCAGCGCCGTGCCGTAGCGATGGCCGCGGCGCCAGGCCCAGTCGTCGACGCCCAGCACGCGAGGCGCCGGCCGCGGTACCTCGCGGGACGTGCTGGCGGCGCAGGCCATCCGCAGCAGCGTGTCGCCGCTGGTCGGCATGGCCAGCCGCCGCGCGAGACGCGCGCCGGCCTCGCCACCCAGGGCCAGGCCGAGACAGCGCTGCACGTCGCCCAGGCGTTCGGTTCGCCTTGACGCCACCGCGGCGACGCCGGTGAGGCGCTCGGCGAAGGTCCGCCTGGAACAGGCCTGGTTGAGGCAATGGAACCGCCGGGCCTTGATCCGCAGGGCCACGGGGCGGCCCTGCCAGGGCAGGTCGCCCAGGGTGCGATCGTGCCGGCTGTGCACCCGCTGAGACGGCGTGGCGCAGTTCGGGCGGGCCGCGGAGGACTGGCGTGGAACGGCGAGGATGGTCAGTTGATGAGGCGACGGCAGGACCTGCTGGACGAGCAGCCCTGCCGGAATGAGTGGCAGCAAGCGCTTGGAAAAGACGACACTTCATTGGAGGACGGAGGTTCATCCTATGTGCTCATTCCGCACCGAAACGACGACCAGCAGCACGGGAAATGCGGAAGAACCCAGCTCTGAGTGGCAATCAACACCTGGAAGAAGGCTTCGAACACGCCGGCCCGGCTCAAGCGCCAGAAGCGCTTCCAGATGCTGTTCCAATTGCCGAACTCGGACGGCAGCGCCCGCCAGGTGACGTTGTTGACGGTGAAATAGTGCAGCGCCCCGAGGAAGCGCCGGTCGTCGCGCCCTTTGTCGCCGCGTCGCGAGCGCGCAGCCCGGAACGGGTCCAGCACCAGTTCCCAGTCCAGCTCACTCATACGCGTCAGCATCGTCGACCCTCCGATAGCCGACCCGCCATGAATCACCGATCAGACAGCCAAGGAATCCCAGCTCGATTCAACTTCATGGAATCCGTCCACACCGCCTAGCACCCGCTCAACGAGGAGTACTCGTCCACCGCGGCGACGTGCTCTGGCATGATGGGGCCAGGTCAGATTCGTCAAGACTGGTGCTAGACCCTGATCCGCTCCACCTCATCGAGGCTGATCTCGTCGCGGCGCCGGTCGTAGAGTTGGGTCCTGCGCGTGCTGGCATGGTTGCCCATGGCGGCCGCAATCTCCAGCGTGCCGCCGTTCTTCAGGTAGGCGGTGATGCCGGTCATGCGGAAGGTTTGGTTGCCAAGCCCACTCGCGGCGGCGCGGCGCTGGATCATCGCGTAGGCGTTAGCCTGGGGCAAGGGCGCATGCGTCAGACGCTTCGTGCCGCGCCCGATCGTGCGGAACAGCGGCCCCTTCAAATCGTCGCCGATCCCCGTTCCGTCGATATTGGCGTGCAGGTATCCCTCGAGCCTGTGGTGGCACGGCATTTCGTGCCGCTTGCCGCCCTTCTCGCGCAGCCGCACGCAGAGCCGCCGCCCCTGCGTGTAGACGTCCTCAACGCGCATCCCGAGCGCGGCGCCGATCCGCGCAAAGGAGAACACCATCAGCGCGATCAGCGCCCGGTCGCGCAGGCCGCCCGGGGTCGCCACGTCGATGCTGTCGAGCAGCGCCCGCGCCTCGGCGGCGTTGAGCACCGGCGTCTTGCCCTTGAGCGCGCTGTGCCGCGGCCCGCGCACCGAGGCGGCCGGGTTGGTCGGGATCACCTGGCCGGTGACGAGCCAGTCGAAGAGATGGCGCAGCGCGGCGAGACGCAGCTTCGTGGTGGGCGCCGAACGCTCGCGGGTCTGCCTCTCGATCCAGGTCGCGACGTGCAGCGGCTGCACCGAAGCGAGCGAACCAACGCCGGCCTCGGCCTCGCACCAGGCGAGGAAATCGGCGGCGGCGCGGGCATAGGCACGGCGCGTGTGCGGGTTGCGGATGCAGGCCGCGAAGAACTCCAGAAAGCGCAGGCCGGCGCGCTCGCCGGCGGAGGCGATCAGGGCCGGGAAGGCCGGCGCGATAACCCTCGGCAGCAGGATCTCACCCATCGTCCTCGTCCTCCCCGAGCAGCCCTTCGAGATCGCGGCCGCCGTAGAGCACGCGCAGGATCACCACGGTCGTGTCGGTGACCCGAAAAGCCACCGTCACCCGCCGCCGATAGCCGAGGGTGCGCAGCCCCGGGCGGATGGCGTCGCGGCGCGTGCCGCGCTCGGGGAAGTCGGCGAGGCCGAGGCAGTGGCGCCGCAGCGCCTCGACATAAGCGAGGGCGCGATCGGGCAGGGAGGCGTCGGCGATAAGGTCGTAGAGGCCACGAAGGTCGTCGAGGGCTTCCGGCGCGAAGACGACCCTGTGCGTCACGACCAGCTTTTCAGGCGGGCCGCGTGATGCGCCTGCAGCGCGGTGCCGACCTGGTCGGCGTCGAGGGCCCGCCCGGGATCGGCCTGCATGGCGTCATGGACGCGGGCGACCTCGTCCCGCAGCCAGCGCTCGACGGCGGCGTCGCGCTCGCGCAGCGCGCGGAGGCCGGCGCGGACCACCTCGCTGGCCGAGGCGTAGCCGCCGGCGGCGACGAGCTCGTCCATGTAGCGGGCCTGGTCGGGGGGCAGGCTGACGGTGCGTTTCTCGGCGGCGGCCATGGTGGGGCTCCGGGGGGCAGGACGGTATGAATGTATCATACCGCTTGGGCGCGGCGCCAGCGAGCCCACATACAATTGATAACGACATCATCACATGTAGATGGCAAAGCTCCGGGCAGGCATCCCTCACCTATGCGGGTTGCGGCGCGTGATCTCGTCCCGGGCCGAAGCACGGGGTGTTTGTATGTACAGGATCCCGCCTCCGGCCACGTGAATGCGAAAATTTCCAGGCACGCCTTGAAGGCCGTCACCGCCTCCTCCAGCCGCGCCGTCCCCGCCTCGCGCCGCCCGAGCGCCGCCAGCGCAGTGGCGAGGTTCATCTGCGTCCTCGCCAAGTCGAGCGGCACGCGCTCGCGCGTCCTCTCACCCAGCGCCGCCCGCCTCCGCTACGCGCAGCCAACGCCGCTCGGCCGCAATCTGGGCCGGTTGCTCCGCCTGGCGCGCGGCCGCCGCCTCGTGCCCTCGCGCCCGTTTTTCCCGGCAGTTGTTGGCGCTGCGAACCGCGACTGCCTGTGTCGTCGTTTCGCTTTACGAGGGACCATCACGGCCCCGTAGCGTTCTCGCCAAGTTACTGAACCAACGGGCGAAACCGTTTCGACATATGATTTGCTCCTGCTGGCCCGCAGCGCGGGCTCCCCACGCGTCCTGCAGATTGGAGGCGAGTCAGAAGCGCGCCGCATTGCGTGGCGCGCAGCAAAAGAGGAGTGAAGCAACATGCTGAGGTCACTTGCGCGGTTCAGTGCAATCGCCATGCTATGCCTACCCGCTAGCGCCATGGCGAACACGCTGACGCCAGCCACCTTCAGCGCCACCATCGGGGTGGGCGAGACGGTCAGCGTCAATAAGACCGTGACACTCTCCGGCGCCGGTCCCGCCACCAGCCGCGTGGATGTCTTCTTCCTGGCCGACAACACCGGATCGATGGGCGGCATCCTCAACTCAGTGAAGAGTGGTGCGGGCCAGATCCTCTCGGCGATCTCTGGCGGCGATCCGCGCTTTGCCGGCGTCGACGTCGGCTTCGGTGTCGGCCGCTACCTCGGTGATACTCTGGAGTACGGGGGGACGCCAACACAGCGGGCGAATTCCGCCTACCCAGTTGCAGCAGTCGATCACGACCAACCAGGCCTCTGTGCAGACTGCGATCAATGGCTGGAT
>NZ_JBNXUN010000037.1:0-20118 GCF_050563525.1 Falsiroseomonas sp. HC035 | reverse complement strand
CTTCCGCCAGCGGGGTGTTGCGCACGCGCGCCGGACCGAACTCCTCGAGCAGGTCCTTTCGCTTCGTCGCGACGCCCTCGCCGAACATCATCACGCGGTGGTCGCGGCGCATCTCCTCGACGAGTGCGCTGGTCAGCGCATCATTCGCGGTCATCTGTGGCATGTCTGCGGTTCCTCAGGCGTAGACGTCGGTGGTGAGGGCGTCGAGCGAGGGGTAGGGGCTCGCCTCGGCGAAGCCGACCGCCTCCTCGATGCGCCGGCGCACGCGCAGCTCCATGCGCTGCTGCGCGGCGGCGTCGAGCAGGCCATCGGATTGCAGCTTGTGCTTCAGCAGCAGGATCGGGTCGCGCTGGCGCCAATGCGCGAGCTCCTGCGGATCCACATAGGACTGGTCGTCCGGCTCGTAGTGGCCGCGCCGGCGATAGGTCACAGTCTCCAGCAGGTAGGGCCGGCCGGTCTCGCGGATGTAGGCGACGGCCGCGCGGGCGGCCTCATGCACCGCCTCCACCTCGTTGCCGTCCACCGAGCTGCCCTCGATGCCGTAGACCGGCGCGCGCGCGCTGATGCTCTCGACCAGCATCGTCTCGCGCCGGTGCACGAAAGCCTGCCAGTGGTTGTTCTCGCAGACGTAGAGAACGGGCAGTTCCCAGACCGCGGCGAGGTTCAGGGATTCGTGGAAGCGCCCCTCGCAGGCCGCGCCGTCGCCGAAGAAGCAGGCGACGATGCCCGGCTGGCCGAGCATCTTGCGCGACAGCGCCACGCCGGTCGCGAGACCCAGCTCGCCGCCCACGATGGTTGAGGTGAGGACGACGCCGAGTTCGCGGGCCGAGATGTGCAGCGATCCGCTCTTGCCGCCGCAATAGCCATCCTGGCGGCCCATGATCTCGGCCATGGTGCGGCGCGGATCGGCGCCGCGCGCCAGCAGGTGACCGATGCTGCGATGGTTGGTGAGGATTTGGTCGTCTGCCGTAAGCGCCATGACGACGCCGACGGCGGAGGCCTCCTGCCCGACCGCGGTGCAGGTGCCGCCGGCCTTGCCGGCGCCCTGCAGCGCGGCGGCTGCCTCTTCATGGGCCCTGATGAGCATCATCTGCTGCAGGGCGTCGATACGGTGGTCGGGTGTCACGCCGTCACTCCCAGGCTGGTTCGGTCTGCCGGTGTAATAGGCTTGGACGCGGGCGAAGGCTTGCTAAGTGTTCCTGCGCGAAACGCTAAAAGGACCTGCGCGGAATGCTAAAGGGACCTTAACAGCCCGTTGACGAAATCGCTGCGGCCTGATTCTGACACCCAGGGCAGGCGGTAGCAGGTGTCGGATGGCGCTGGGTCGGCAGGGGGATCGGCAGTCGGAGATGCTGGTGTCGTGGTCGGAGATGCCGCGCTCGCCAGGGCATGCGTTCTACGACCGGCTGCAGGCGGAACTCGCCGCGGCTGGCTTCGACGGTTTCGTCGAGGGGCTGTGCGCAGCGCAGTATGCGGCGCGACGCGGCCGGCCGTCGCTGCCGCCGGGGCGCTACTTTCGCATGCTGCTGGTCGGCTACTTCGAGGGCATCGACAGCGAGCGCGGGCTGGAATGGCGCTGTGCCGACAGCCTGTCGCTGCGCGACTTCCTCCGCCTCGGCGAGCGCGAGCTGGTGCCCGACCATTCCTGGCTGAGCCGCACGCGCTCGCGCCTGCCGCTCGAGATGCACGACACGGTCTTCACCTGGGTGCTGCAGCGCCTGGCCGAGCGCGGCTTGGTGAAGGGCGAGCGCATCGGCGTCGACGCCTCGACGATGGAGGCCAACGCGGCGCTGCGGGCCATCGTCCGGCGCGGCAACGGCGAGGGCTACCGGGAGATGCTCAACCGCATGGCCCGCGAGAGCGGCATGGAGACGCCGACGGCCGACGACCTGATCCGGCTGGACCGTGCCCGCAAGGGCAAGAAGCTGTCCAACGCCGATTGGGAAAGCCCGGCCGATCCCGACGCGCGCATCGCCCGGCTGAAGGACGGCCGCACGCGGCTGGCGCACAAGCCGGAGCACGCGGTCGACCTCGACACCGGCGCGGTGGTCGCCGCCGAGATGCACGCCGCCGACCGCGGCGACACCGCCACCCTGCCAGGCACCCTGGCGAGCGCCGCGCGGCATCTCGACACAGTCGAAGCCGCGCCGAGCCCAGAGGCGCCGGCCGAGCTGGTGGCGGACAAGGGTTATTATTCGCGCGAGACGCTGAAGGCGCTCGACGATGGCGCGTGGAAGACGCGCATCTCCGAGCCGAAGCGCGATGGCATCCTGCGTTGGCATGCCGACGATGCCGCCCGCCGCGCCGTGGTCAACAACCGCATCCGGCTGCTCTCCGGGGTCGCCCGCGCCGCCTTCAAGCTGCGCGCCGAGATCGTCGAGCGCTGCTTCGCCCTGGTGCTCGACCGCGGCGGCATGCGGCGCACCTGGCTGCGCGGGCGGGAGAACATCCAGAAGCGCTACCTGATCCACGTCGCCGGCTACAATCTCGGCCTCATCATGCGCCTGCTGACCGGCGCCGGGACACCGAGGGAGTTCCAGGCGCGCCTATCTGCGTGCCTTGCCGCCATCATCATGCCGAACGGCTGCCTGATGCTGCTGCTGATCGTCCTCGCCGGCGATCAGACCGCCGCCATCGCCATCAGCTTCGAGCCAGACCCTCTCAGCTGAAAAGCGACTTCATCAACGGGCTGCTAAGCGAGGCGGCCCTGACTGGCGGGCCGTGGCTTCCTGGCGCCTTCGCCAGCCGCTAGGATGCGGCTCCAAGGAGGAGGTAACAAGGCGCGGAATGGTTGCGAGGAGTCCCGTGGCCACGCGGCGTGCGGCGCTGCCCTGCCACTGCACCCCCGGTGTCGCGGTCGCGGACGGTCCGATGTGCCGATGACGGCCGGGCCCCTCGATACGGAGCTGGCCGCGTTCTGCGAGAGCGGCTTGAGCATCGTGGTCGCCTTCCGCGGGCCGGATGGCTGGCCCATCGTCGGCCTCGCCGTCGCCTGCGCTGCGGATGCGGCCGCGCAACGGCTGCGCCTGGTACTGTCGCGGGAGCCGAACCGGGCGCTACTGTCGGCCGTCGCGCAGAGCGGAGCGCTGGCGGCGACCTTCTCCCAGCCCGGCAGCCACCGCTCCATCCAGTTCAAGGGTGGCGCGCTCCGCAAGGACGCGGCGCATCCCGACGATATCCGCCGCGCCGCCGAGCAGACGGGCGCCTTCTGCCGTACCCTTGTGCAGGCGGGCTATTCGGAGACCTTGGCGTCCGCCTACTGCGCCCACAACCCCGCGGACCTCGCGACACTGAGCTTCTCGCCAAGCGATGCGTTCCTCCAGACCCCTGGGCCCGGCGCAGGCGGAGCTTTGCCGCGATGAGCCAGCTCAACCTCGACGCGATCCGCGACTGCCTCGAGGGCTTCGTGCCAGCGAAGATCGCGACCTGTGATGTTGAAGGTATCCCAAATGTCTCGATCCTTTCACAGGTCCATTACGTGGACAGGGAGCACGTCGCCCTTTCCTACCAGTTCTTCAACAAGACGCGCCGCAACGTGCTGGCCACGAGGCGGGCCCACGTCCAGGTCGTCGATCCCGTGACGATGGCGCACTACCGGCTCCGCCTCGCCTATCTGGAGACGCAGACGGAAGGGCCGCTATTCGAGACGATGAAGGCGCGGCTCGCCGGCATCGCCGCCTATGACGGCATGGAGGGCGTGTTCCGCCTGCTCGGTTCCGACCTCTACCGCGTGCTCTCCATCGAGAAGGTGCCCGGTTTAATGCTGCCGGCACCGCCGCGGCGCAGCCTGCTCGCCGCGACACGGCGCTGCTCTGCGCGCATGTCGGCCTGCACCGAGCTGTCGGAACTGTTCGATGCGACCCTGGCGGAACTGCACGCCCTGTTCGGTATCGAGCACGCCATGGTGCTCATGGCCGACGCCGCGGCCTCGCATCTCTATACCGTGGCCTCGATCGGATACGCCCATTCCGGGATCGGCTCCGAGGTGGCCGTTGGGGAGGGACTGATCGGCGTCTGCGCCCGCGAAGGCGTACCGATCCGCATCACGCACGCGACCTCGGAGTACGGCTACGGCAGGGCCGTCGCGGAAAGTGCGCGGCGGTCCGGCATGAGCTGGGCGAGCATGACGGAGATCCCTTTTCCGGGACTGCAGCAGCCGCACAGCCAGGTTGCGCTGCCGATCCTCGGCGAGAACCGTGTTACGGGCGTGCTGTTCGTCGAGAGCACCAGGGCCATGACTTTCTGGTATGACGACGAGGACGCGCTCGCCGTCATCGCCTCGCATCTCGGGGCGATGATGCGGGCCCTCCAGCATGAGGAGGCTGCCGCGCCGGCGGTGGCTGCGCCGGGCCCCGCACCGGAGCCCGCGCGCAGCCTAGTCGTTCGTCACTACTAGGCGGATGACAGCATCTTCCTGGACCATGACTACCTGATCAAGGGCGTCGCGGGCGCCATCTTCTGGAAGCTCGCGCGCGAGCATGCGCAGCAGGGACGGACCGAGTTCTCGAACCGGGAACTGCGCCTCGATCCCGAGATCCGGCTGCCCGAGCACGCAGAGAATCTCGAGGCGCGCCTCGTGTTGCTGCAGCGGCGCCTTGCGGAGCGGGCTGGCTGCGTGCGGATAGAGAAGTGCGGTCGCGGCAGGTTCCGTCTGGAGGTCGCGATGAAGCTGGTGCTGCAGGACATCGGACCGGGGAGCGAATCGGCGGCGCGCGGAGCGAACCAGCCAGCCGCACGCCGGCCGGACGGCAGGAGATGCGGTGAACCGCCCGTATCGGCTAACCCGCACCGGGATTCGGGTCCCTTCTGCCGGAGGAGGTGCGACCGGCTACAAACGGTCTCCGAATTACCTCGCCTCCGACAGTCGTTACCGGCGCATAACCTGCAGCGTTGCCGTTTCAGACCTTCGCCGTGTCGAGTTCACCGCTTAGCGGCGACCGGCCGCGCGATCGGATTTCCAGACCAGCCGCTGGCCGTCACAGGACAGTCAGCCCTTCCTCCCTATCACCGCGCCATTGGCTCCCGCGGCGTCGAACCAGACCGTCTCGGCGCCGGTGAAGCCGGCTTCGCGCAGCCAGGCGCCGTACTCGGATGGGGTGTAGTTCCTGCCCTCGGTCTCGATCAGCATGTTCAGGCTCATCAGCGCCGCGGGCGCGGGGCCTGCCTTTTCGTCGTCCACGAGAAGCTCCCTGATGATCAAGATGCCACCTGACGGGAGCGCGTCGAAGCACTTGTGCAGGATCGCGCGGCACTTTCCTCGTCCCAGTCGTGCAGGATCATGGAAAGCAACACGGCGTCGTGCCCCTCGGGAAGGCGCTTCTCGGCAAGGAAATCTCCCGCCTGTGTCGCGATGCGATGGCCCAGCCCCGCGGCTGCGACCTTGCCCGCGGCGATATCCGCCACGAAAGGAAGGTCGTTGACGGTAGCGCGCAGTCGCGGATACGCCCGACAGAGCTCGATCGGATAAGCCCCGGATCCTCCGCCGACATCGAGCAGATGCCGCGTGTCCGAGAGATCGACGGCGCGCGCTAGCGCCCGTGCGCTGAAGGTCGAGAGCGAATGCATGGCCTCCCAGAACGGGGCGAGCACGAAGGGATCCTCGCCTTCGAAGAGCGAGCGCTGCTTCGCGGGATCCCAGGTCGTCGGCCGGTTCGTGCGGATGGCCTCGGAGAGCCGCCCCCAGCCCGGATAGAGGCGCTTGTCGCACATGCGAACCCAGCCACCGAAGTAGTAGGGCTTGTTCTGCACGAGAAACTCCTCGGCCAAGGCGCTGTTGCGATAGCGCCCGCCGGTCACATCCAGCAAGCCGAGCGAGGCGCAGCCGGTCAGCAGCATCTCCGCTGGCCGATGGTGTATCCCGAGCGCCTGCGCGAGTTCCGTGCTGGTCACGCCATCACCGCCGGTAAGGTGCGTGAAAAGCCCGAGTTCCTCGGCAGCGGCGAGCGTCTTGAACGCCCAGAATCCCGAGGCAAGCTGCATCAGTGGCGCGGGCGAAAGCGCAGGGGCATTGTGACCGTCAGGCATGGTGGCCTCCTGTGGATGGTGAGTGGTTTCAGTAGAGAACCGAGGGAAACCAGCAGCCGCGCGGCTCCCGGTATGGCCCCCTGGCCATCAGCGTCATGGGCTGGATCACACGCATTCCCGATTCCAGAGCGCGGCGGAACAGGCTGGTCTGACGATTTGGCAACAGCAGCGACACCGGCTGGCTGGTCACGGCAGCAGACCCGGTGAGGAGGGCCATCAGGTCTGTCTCGGTCTCGGCAACGCCGTGGTTCATCAGCCAAAAGTTCGGCGCAGTGGCATAGCCGGTGATCCGGCCGCCGCGCTCAACGACCATCGGTCCGAACTGGCTCAGCGCCTGTTCCAACTCGTGGTGGCGCGTGATGCCGTGCGTCGCTTCGCACAGGGCGTCACAGGCCGGGATGTCGGCGCGCGTCATGGCGCGCACCGCGATGCCCGAGGGAACCGGAGTGCGCGGCGTACCCGCGAGATGCAGCAGCGGCTCCTTCACCTCGAAACCCAGCGAGGCATAGAGCGAGACGGAGGTCGTGTTGTAGGCGGCCTGCACCAGGCGGATCGGGGCATGACCCGCCCGCTCGATGACGGCGCACATCAGCAGGCGGCCCAGGCCACCCGATTGCGCCTCGGGCTCAACGGTGATCGGCCCCACCGCGCGCACCGGGTCGGCTTCCGACAGGAAGTTCGAACCGAGGATCCGGCCGTCCCGCACCGCGACCACGCCAAAGATGGCAGGGTTGCCGATGAAGGCGCGCGCGAGGCCCAGGGCGTCTGCCTCCGTCGCGAAATCGGGCGGGAATCCATGCGCGGACGAGATTCGCCGAAAGGCGCGGTAGATGATGCCGGCACAGGGTTCAGCCTCCTCCGATGTCGGCTGACGCAGGGTCAATGCGGTTTGGTGTGCCATCGTGGTTCTCCTTGAAACTACGCGGCCAGGGACGTGGAGCGCGCCGCGCACCGCTGCGCGCACCAGGACTCGAACGGTTCATTAGACAGGCGCCAGGCGTCGCGGCGGCGCATCGCGCTGAGCCAGGTCGACACGCGGGGCCATGGTGAGAAATCAAACCCCACAAGCACACCGGTGCTGACGTAGCAGGCGCCGAGGCAGTCGGAGAGGTCGGGAGCCATGCCTCCCAAATAGGTGGAGTCCACGGGCAGCCAGTGGCGATCGAGCACGTCGAGGTAGCGCCTCGCCCGCTCCCCGGACCTGCGCAGCACGGCGGCCTGCATTGCGGCATCGGGCCAGCCATAGCGATCAGGCATGGCCTGCGGCCAGACGAGGCCCATGCAATATTCGCGATGGAAGCCGGTGTTGAACCAGTCCAGCCGCTCGTTGACACGCGCCCTCGCTGCGACGTCGCGCGGATAGAAGGGCGAGCCGATGCGATCGGCCAGGTACTTCAGGATCGCCGAGCCTTCCGTGAGGCGGAGCGGGCCATCCTCCAGCACAGGGACCGCGCTGTTCGGGTTGATTGCCACGAAGCGTTCGCTGAACTGATCGCCGGCGAGAAGGTCGAGGATCTCCATTTCGAGCGTGATGCCTTCCTCTGCGGCGAACAGCAGGACCGGTCGGCAGGCGTCGGACAGGGGCAATTGGTAGAGCTTCATGGCAGCATCTCTTCCTGGATCGGGTTGCGCGGTCAGTGCCGGTGGCGCGGCACGATCATCGTCGGCTCTTCCCATCAGCGCGTTGGCATCGCGGCCAGGTGTCGTCGCGGCGCCATGCAGGGCGGCCGCGCGCGCATGCGTTCACGGGGTGGTTCCTACACGGCATCGGCTGCCTCCTTTGCGGACGCCACCGGGCTGGCGCCGTGGAAGGCGGTGTGACGGCCACGGCTTTCCGGAGCCATCACCGGTTCTTTCCGGATTTTCCCGGAAGGGTCCGCCGGCTGTTCGGGCACGGCACCGTATGTCGACGTTCCTTCAAACGGTGCGATGGGCGAAGCGCCCGAGCCGTGCGGACATGCGCCAGGGCCGCCCGGGGCGATGCTGCCGTCGCCGCCGGGCGTGGCCGCGCTCCCGGTGCTCGTCGCCAACCACAAGGCTGGCTGGCCCCCCTGGCGCACTGGAGGTTTTGGTGTGGTTCACCCCGAAATCGATTTCCGGTAGACTCGATCGGCCGGGAGGAAGGCGGGGCGCAATGGACGACAGCAAGCGGGTCGCAGGCCTCATCCGGGACTACATTGCCCGCGAACGCATTTCGCGTGAGCAGTTTGCCTTCAGGACGAAGCTCGGGAAGTCGACGGTCGACAAGCTTCTGATCGGCCTCTTCTCGGACCGCACCCTCGCGATCGTCGAGGGTCAGACCGGCCTGAAGCTCCGCCTCCCGCCCGCCCCACCGACGGTGATGCCGATCCCGGCTGCACCGCCGGTCCCGGCCTCGCATCAGGCCGACGGTCCCTCCATCGCCGTGCTGCCGTTCACGAACATGAGCGGCGACCCCGCGCAGGAGTACCTGGCCGACGGCATCACGGAAGACCTCACGACCGAGTTGTCGCGCCTGCGCTGGCTGCTCGTCATCGCGCGCAACTCCACGTTCACCTACAAGGGCCGCGCGGTGGATGTCCGGCAGGCCGGCCGCGAGCTTGGTGTCCGGTATGTGCTGGAGGGCAGCGTGCGGACCGCCGCCGGCCGCATCCGCGTCTCGAGCCAGCTGGTCGAGGCGGAGAGCGGCAAGCATATCTGGGCTGAGCGCCATGACCGCCAGCTGAGCGACATCTTCGCCGTGCAGGACGAGATCACCAGCAGTGTCGTCGCAGCCATCGAGCCGCAGCTCTATGCGGAGGAGGCCCACCGCGCCGCGCGCCGCGCGCCGGAGAGCATCGATGCCTGGGGGCTCGTGGTGCGCGCGCTCGGCCTCATCACCCGTGTCGGGCGTTCACAGAACGAAGAGGCGCGCGCGCTCCTGCGTCAGGCCATCGAACTCGATCCACAGCTGGCCCGGGCCCATGCCTGTCTCGCCTGGGCGGAGTGGTGGGCGGCGCTCTGCTACTGGACGGAGAGCCGGGAAGGCTTCGCGCGCGCTGCGCGCCATGCCGAGGAAGCGGCCGCGCTGAATCCGGCAGAGCCCTTGGCGCGCATGACGCTCGGCCTCTGCCTGAGCACGCAACGCCAGCATGCGCAGGCGCTGGTCGAGCTGCGCGCGACGCTGGAGCTGAACCCGAGCTTTGCCCTGGGGCGCACCGCGCATGGCTGGGCGCTGCTGCGCGCCGGCCACTTCGACGAGGCGATCGCCGAAACGGGCAGGGCGCTGCGCATGAGTCCCATGGACAGCTTCGCCGGCATCTACACGGCAATCCACGGCCTGGCGCTGCTCGGCGCAAGGCGCTTCGAGGAGGCGCTGCCGCCGCTGCGGGCCTCCGTCGCCGCCTTCGCGGAGTATGCCGGCCACTACAACACGCTGATCAGCTGCTGCGGCCATCTCGGGCTGCGGAAGGAGGCAGCCGCCTTCATCGCGGCCCGGAATCGCGTGGGCCCGCCCATCCGTATCAGCGTGCTGCGACGCAATCTCGAGGGCTTCGCGCATCGCGATGTCTTCGTCGAAGGCCTGGTGATGGCCGGCGTGCCGGAATAGGCGCGGAAGAAGCGCAGGAAAACTCCGGAAAACTCTGGCGATGGGCGCGGAAAGCCGCGCCCGTCAGCATCGGCCCGTCCCCGCCGCCGGCGGGAACGCAGGACACGAGCTTACGGAGAACCACGATGACCCACACCGCACGCAACGCCCGCGCGACGCGCCGCATGGCGGCCGGGCTGCTGGCCGCGGCGGCCCTGGCGCTGGCCGGGACCCAGCCCGCAGGCGCCCATGCCGGCCATGACCACGGCCCGCAGCACCGCGCATCCACCCCCGCGCCGGAGCCCACGCTGCCGCCCAACCTGCAGGAGGTGCGCGAAGCGCTCCGCAAGTACGAGGACCCGGTCGTGGCGATCCGCGACGGCTTCCTCTCGACTCTCGGCTGCGTGGCCTATGCCGAGGGCGCGATGGGCGTGCATTTTCTCAACGCCGCGAACATCGGCCCCGTGCCGGATCCGTTCCGCCCCGTGCTGCTGGTCTACGAACCCGCCGAGGCCGGGCGCCTGCGGCTGGTCGCCGCCGAATGGTTCGTGCCGCTCGCCACCGGCATCACGGAGCGGCCGACGCTGTTCGGGCAGCCCTTCAACGGCCCGATGGCCGGCCACGAGCCGCTGATGCCGACGGAGTTGCACCACTACGACCTGCATGTCTGGCTGTGGAAGGAGAACCCGGCCGGGCTCTTCGCGGTGACGAACCCGAATGTCGGCTGCGCCGGCCATCCCTACGCGCTGATGGAGGCGCCGACCGACCTCCCCGGGCACCAGCACTGAGGGCGCGGGGAGAGGGGTTGCGTCCCCACCGTGGTGGGCCGCCGGATGTGGGCGGCCCAGGGCACCGCTGGACGCCCTCCGCCGGAACCTGCGACCGGACGTCCTGATTTGAGGCGGAGCGCCCCACCGTGGGGCGCCGGCCGGGGTGCGGGCACCGCAATTGGCACCGGCCTCCACCCCGCTCAACCTCGTTGGCGTGCTCATTGCATTCGCTGCTTCGTGACCCCCACCGACAGCGTTGCCGCAGCGAGGTCGAACGTCGCCGGCCCGCTTCGGGCAGAGCAGCGAACGCGTCGAGGTTGGTCAACTCGCGCTGGAACTCGGCCGCGCGCCGGTATTGCCCGAGCCCGCGAACGACACCCCGGCCACGCCCCGCAATCCCCAGGATCCCGGCCAGCGCCGGCGGAACCGCGGCGCGCTGCCTCCCCATCTCGAGCGGATCGAGGAGGGGCACACCATCGCTGCCTATGGAGGGACACCGCAGTAAGCGGCCGGTCGAAGCAGGCACCAACCGGAAGGCGGCATGAACCCACAGGAACCTTAGGCCTTCAGGCTCGAGAGGATACCAGCTTGTTGTAGCTTCGCCCGCGCAGGGCGTGGTTGAGCAGGGACGTGGAAACATTGAGATCCGCTGCGATTTTCTTCAGTGACTCGCCGTCCCCGATACGACGCCGCGCCTCGCAGAGCTGTTCAGCGGTGAGGTGGCGTAGAGAACGGCCTCGCTGACCTGCGAGGAAGCGGGCACGCGCGCGACACTGCTTGGTAAGTTGACGCGGCAGCGGCTGCGCCGTCCGGCCAGCTATCACGTGCGAGATCTGCGGCTGCGTGACGCCGAGCCTGCGCCCCACCTCCTTCAATGTGAGACCTGCCGCGCCGCGCGAGTAGGCCGTGAGCAGCCACACCATCTGCCGACGATCGATGCGGCGCGCTCGACGTCCGAGGCGGCGTCCTCGGCGGCGCGCCTGCTCCGTGGTGCGCGCGCGGATTGTGGCGCACAGTTCTTGATCAATGCCACACTCCCGACGGCGGATCGCCTCTGCAAGCCGGCGACCGCCGATTCCATGCTCGGCAGCCACTTGGGCGATGGTGTGGTCCGGCGGCGCTGCGGCGCAGGCCGCCGCAGCTGTCTTCATGCGGTACCGTGCATCCGCAGTCCGCTTTTGCAGCATCGCATCAACCTCGCGCGCGCGAATCAAGATGGCGGGATCGACGAGGAGATCGTTCGCCCGCCCCGCAACGATGACCGTGAGAGCGTTGGGCGGAAGGCCCTGCTCACGACAGAGAGCCTCACGCGTCTCCTTCAGCCCGCGCTCGATGAATGCGCACAACAGCTTGTTGTATGCCTCAGGTGAATGGCGCCGCAGGCTCGCCACGAAGGACTGATGGCGGCGGTAGTCGTCCGTACGCTGTCGGGCGCGACGTGCAGCCGCAGCGCGAAGGCGTTCCTCAAGGGGCACCAGCCTCCCGACCGGGGCCCTCTCGCCACCGGGTCCTTGGTTGAGCAGAGGGATTCCGCGCGCCCGTAGTTCCGCAATCCGGGCCGTCTCCGCTGCGTCTGTCGCGGATCCGGCTTCGACTTCAGCGTGGATGTTGATAACCAGAGGTTCGCGGGCCTCAATGATTCGGCAGATCGCAGCCTCTAAGCGCCTGTTCTTGCCCTTTCGCCAGCGCGCGAAGGAGATGTGGGAATATGCCCGTTGGCGCAAGGTTCGGATTGTCTGCCCTACGTAGAGCGGGGGGCTGCCTTGAGCCTGGAGTATCTCGTAGATGTAGGCTCTGCCGTGCGGCGGCGGTAGCGTGGGATCGGTAATGGCCGAAACGCTGCTAAGCAGCAGTAGTCTATACTGTGTGTAGCCTCCGCGATCGGCCTTGGTGGTCTCACTCATGAGGCGTGTCGCCCTCCGTGTTTTGGCCTCTGGCGGGATGCCGAGGCCGGTCACGGGTGACCGGCCTCGGCAGACTGCAGAGGCCAAGGCACGGCTCATCGAAATCTCCGCGAGACGGCAGCGTTGACCTGATTCAGGCAGCCACAAGAGGCTGATCTGAAACCGTATCTCCGTTCGCGGCTCCACGCCGGGCCCCTCGCCGCAGGCCAAGCCCGCTCCGCTGTTCTCCCGTCCGGCGCGTCGGCTGCCGAGTTGCCCCGACCGCCGGTTCGCCCATATTTTGGGCAACCCATTCTCGCGTTAGACCAGATGTCCGTCCGAGCGGCTGTGTTGGTCGTCAAACGCTTTGGGCGAGCCATGGCTGTTTGTCCCGGACGATGGCGTTGAGGATGGTCAGCAGCTTTGGCGCCACGGCGACGAGGGCAGCCATTTTGGGTTTTCCGGCGGCGAGCGGGCGGTCGCGGAAGGCCTTGAGGGCGGGGTTGTGACGGCTGGCGGTGATGGCGCCCATATGGAGTGCGCCGCGGACCGGGGCGCGCCCGCCGCCGGTCCGAAGCACTGCTTCGGACCGACCTCCCCTGCAACTGGCCGGACTGGCGGGTCCAGCGCGCGAGGCCGGCGAGGGCTGCGATCTGCCGCCGGTCGAGGGTGCCAAGTTCGGGCATCTCGGCGATCAAGGTACGGGCGATGGTCGGTCCGACGCCGGGAACGGAAGCGAGCAGATCTTCCTTCTCGCGCCAGGCACAGCTGCCGCGGATATCGGTGCCGAGTTCGGCGTCGAACTCGGAGAGTTCACGCTGAAGGGCGTCGAGCAGGCGGGTGATAGACGTTTGCAGGCGGCGGTCAGTGAAGCGCTTCTGGCGCTGCCGCTCGGCTGTCATCCCGGCGATGATCTGCCGTCGCCGGGCGACGAGATCGGCGAGGCGCTGTGTGGCTTCGTCAAGAAGCGACCTGATCTCGGGCCGGGTCATCGCGGTGAAGCGGGCGATGAGGCGGGGGTCGTGCGATCCGCACGCCTTCGGCATGATCGGGTCGGTCTTGGCGCGCTGCACAAGGGCGCGGCCGAAGCTGCGGACCTGGGCGGGATTGGCGACGACGACCGGCAGGCCGGCGGCGCCGAGGGTGGCGGCGACGACGGTCTCATAGCCGCCCGTCGCCTCAAGGGCCACGGCCTCCGGCAACAGCGGGCGGAGGCGTGCGGCGAGAGCATCGAGCCCCTCCGCATCGCGCTTGACAAAGGAGACTTCGTCATCCGGCAGGATGGCGACGTCGAGGCGGTCCCTGGAGACGTCGATGCCGATCACGAAAGAGACCGTGTTGGGCTGGGTGGCGTGTTTCATGACGACCCGACCTTGCGAAAAACGGGCTTCGCTGGCGGCCCAAGCGACTGTTCGGGTTCGCAGGAACGACAAGGGGGCGACCAAGCTCAGACACGGGCTCAACGGCCCAAGGGGGGGGCGGCATCCCCTCCGCCACCGCGCCGGCCGGCCTATGACAGGTCGACGCCGATGAGCGAGTGGACTTCCCCGGCTTGAGTGGACACCGGTTTTTGTGGATCAGGCTGCGGTCAGTTCCATCTGCTCTGGTGTGACGTAGCCGATTGCTGAATGGAGGCGCTGGCGATTGTACCAGGCCTCGAGGAAGGCGAACACGTCGCGGCGCGCTTCGGCTTTGGTGGCGTACTCCGCGTCGTTGACGAGTTCCGCCTTGAGGGTTTTGAAGAAGCTCTCCATCGGCGCGTTGTCGAAGGGATCCCCTTTGCGGCTCATGGAGGCGAGTGCACCAATGCCGGCGAGCGCGGCGCGGGAGGCCTTGGCCGCGTATTGCCCGCCGCGATCCGAGTGCGCGATCAGGCCAGACCTTGGCCGTTGGCGCGCGATGGCCATGCGCAGCGCGGCGAGGGTCAACTCGCCGCGCATATGATCGGCCATGGCCCAACCGACGACCTTGCGGCTGAACAGGTCGAGGACGTCGGTGAGGTAGAGCCATCCCTAACCGGTGCGTATGTAGGTCAGGTCGGCCAGCCACACGCGGTTGGGCGCCGTGGCCGTGAACTGCCGCTGCAGCAGGTTGGGCGCAATCGGAAGAGAGTGCCGGATATCGGTCGTGCACGGCCGACCGCGTCGGGATCGCCGTGCAGCGATGCCGTGCTGGCGCATGAGCTGAGCGACCTTGTGCCGCCAAACCTGGACGCCCTCGGTGCAAAGGGCGGCGTGCACCCGTGGGCTGCCGTAGCGCCCGCGGCTGTCGGCATGGACGCGGCGGATCTCGCCGAGCAGCTCTCGGCTGGCAGCCGCCCTGCTGCTCTCTGGGCGCCTACGCCAAGCGTAGTAGCCGGCCGGAGAGACATCGAGGATCTCGCACATGATCCGGATGGGGAAGGTCTGGTGCTGTTCATCTATGAAACGGAACCTCACTTCGTGGTCCCCGAGAAGATGCCGATGGCCTTTTTTAAAATGTCGCGCTCCATCTGGACGCGGTCCAACTCACGCCGCAGACGGCGGATTTCCGCCTGATCAGCCGTGATAACAGACCTCGTGGTCGCATGATTATTGCTAGATGGGGCTGATGGACGCAGCAAATGCGCCCCCGAGGGCCGCAACTTGCGCCGCCAAGCCCGCAGAACCGACTGCTCGATGCCGAGTTCCTGCGACAGCTGGGATAACGGCCGGTCGCTGCTCTCCAGCAGCGCCACCGTCTCCGCCTTGAACTCGTCCGTGAAGTTCCGTCTCATCTCGCTGGCCATCGGAACACCTCGCTCCTCTCGAGCTTAGCAGCGGTGTCCACCAAATGCGGGGAGGTCCAGAGACTCACAAGGCGGGGGGTGGCCCGCCTCAGACGGACACCTGGTCTAGCCGGCGCGTCGTTGACCGAAACACGTCGTCTCCGACGAGGCCCGGCTCGCTGCCATCAAGCAGGATCTAAAAGGCTTGCTCTGGACGGGTGAGGGACACCGGAAGGTCTGGGCGCGCCCGCGCGCCGCCATCCGCGTCTCCGTCAAGCGCGTCCTTCACCTGATGCGCGAACACGCTTGCTCCCGCCCCACCGTCCGCTTCGCAAGTCTAACAACGCGCATCCGCGCCGATCATCACCGAGCCGACAAAGGTCATGTGGGTGAGGGACGCCACCCAGGTTACCGCCGTCGAGCAAGGCAAGGTCTGGATCTTCGGCGTCGCAGAAATCTGGAACGCCGATTTCTTCGGATCGAACGAGACGAAGCACGGCACCAACTGCCATACTTGCTGGAGCCAGCAAGTGACGGCATGCTAAATCATCACTATTGGCCAACCCACAGCGTTTCAGGGGGGCTATGGCGCCTTCGCAAAAAATGCCCATGCACGCCGTTACGTTGCCGCCAATTCGCGATTGGCCGCAGCTCGCCCGCGTGCTCGAATCCATGGCGCCAGACGGCCTTGCCGTCCACGCGACGCCGACGGCCTGGCTTAGGCACTTGGGAGCCGCCACAGGGCGGAACGCACCAGTGCTCATGCGCTTGTTGGCTATCTACCGGGCTTTGGATGAGCTCGCCGCCTTGGCGAGAATCTCACGCGAGCAGCTCGAGCTGTTGCCGTTCGCAGGCGTGGAGGAGCTGCACAACTTGGTGCGCTTCGTCCGCGACGGGCGCGTGCCGGTTGATGAGCTGATTACCTGGGCCACGGCGTTGTGCTCGCCCGACCTCAATCGGACGCTACCTGTCCTGCGCCGACGGAACCGCGACCTGCGGGGGGCTATCGGCACGGACGCGCGGACAGTAGTGCAGCAGTTCGCAAGCGAACTTATAGCGGAACCCACATTGCTGTATGATGCCACCCACCTAAGCCAGTATCACGGCCGTTCAATTACGGTCGAAGCGCCCTTCGCCCCTCGTACCTCCCTGCTGGTGCCAGACCTCGTCGCTAAAATCGAGGGTGCAGGGAGCGTCGAGGTTGAGTTGGCAGTCGGCGTCGGCAGTGGGTTTAGCCGGCGTGGGTTGATTGACCGCTGCGTGCGGATGGAGCAGGCGAAGCGGGTGGGCTTGATTGACGACTGGCTCTTCGCTTTGACCTACGATCCACGGACGGAGGATGTGATGGGTATGAAGGTCGTCTACGAGGGGCTGCGTTGGTTGCAGGTTGAGCCCCAGGTTCTGCTTATCGGGCGCGAACGCCTACCTGGTCTGGTCCCGGTTGAAGGCAACTGACCCGCATAATACCAATTCCCACTGATCAGAACTCATGCGCCCAATTTCGGATGCCGATGGACATGATGCGCCAGGGCTGGTCGACGAGGCGGTTCCAGGCGTGGCAGCAGAGCGCGACGATGTCGTCGTGGTCGCGGAAGACGCGGTTCGACAACCAGTTGTCGCGCATGAACTGCCAAATGTTCTCCATGACATTGAGCTCGGGGCATTTCGGCGGCAGCGGCAGCAGGTTGATGTTCTCTGGCACGGTGACGTCGCCGGAGAGATGCCATCCGGCCTGATCGAGCAGCAGCACGGCGTGCTTGCCGGGGCTGACCAATTCGCTGATCTCGGCCAGGTGCAGGTTCATCGCGGCGGTGTTGCAGAAGGGCAGGACCAGGGCCGCACCCTTGCCTTTCTGCGGGCAGACGGCGCCGAAGATGTAGGTCGAGGCGTAGCGCTGGTCCTGCGGCGCCGCGGGCCTGGTCCCGCGCCGTGCCCAGCGGCGGGTGATGCCGTTCTTCTGGCCGACGCGGGCTTCGTCGGCAAACCAGATCTCTACCGCGTCGAGGCCGATGCCCTGCTCGCGCGCGATGCCTGCCAGCGTGGCGGGGAAGTTTTTTTGAATGCCTCAATGGCGCCGGTCGCCTGGGCATGATGCCTCGGCCGGGCCGAGAGCTTGCGGAAGCCCAGGGCGCGTACCTCCCGGCTCAGCGTCTGCGGTGAGACCGATACACCGAACTCCTCCCACAGCCATTGGCCGAGATCGCACAGCCGCCAGCGCACCACGCCGTGGATCGCCGGGATCGGGCCGTTATCGATCTGGGCAGCCAGCGCCTGGCGGTGCGTGTCGCTCAGCAGCGGCGTCGGGCCGGGCGCCTTGCGGTCAATCAGCGCCTCCGGTCCCTCGGCGTTGAAGCGCACCACCCAATCCCGCACGATCTGCAGCGTGACGTTTCCGAGCCGCGCCGCCTCCGAGCGCGTGCCCCCGTCATAGATCGCCGCCAGTGCCAGCAAGCGACGGGCCTGGGTGGCGTCCTTGCTCCGCCGCGCCAGGCGCCGCAGCTCGGTGGCGCTGAAGTCGGAACGCAGGGCGATGGCACGCGGCATGGTGAGCCTCCAAGGATCACCAGTTTGAATCACATCGCCGCCGCGTCGGGGAATCTGGAGGGTTCTCTGAGCTCCGACGGCGCGCACGCTGGCGAAGGGCGTGACCGTGGGTCGGAGCTCAGAGAAGCCGGATTGAATGAAACCGCCGGGCCGAGATGCCTATGGGGATTTGGCTTTGGCGGTGGCCTTGGACGGAGACGCGGCCAATGCTGAAGGGTTGCGTGGATGCGACGCCGGCGACGGTCTGGGCCTTTGCCGCGGCCTGCGAGACCTTGGACGGCTGGCGCCCGGCCTACTTGAGAGCGCGGCGGCGGCTCCGGTCTGGTTATCCGTGCGAGCGCCGGCATCGTCAGGGCTGGACGCGGTCAAGCGACGGCACCACGGGGCGGGCATCTGGCGGCTGATCATGAGGTGTCCGGCGGACAGGGCTTGGCGGCGAAGATCGGGCGCGGGATGCCACCAAGGGCGAGCATGGCACCGCCGCAGCAGCGGCAGACCCGAAGATCGACAGCGGTGAGTTGTCGCAACCGGTCTTGCCAGTCGCGGCGTTCGGGCGGCGCGGGTGCGGCGGGCGGGGTGACCTGCAGCAGGCTGCGGCAGAGGCGCAGCGATGCGGCGCGACAGCCATTGGCCAGGAAGCCGAAGTGGCGGATGCGATGGAAACCGTCGGGTAGGACATGCAGCAGGAAGCGACGCATGAACTCGGCCGCCGACAGTGTCATGACCTTCTGCTTATCGTGGTGGCGGTAGTCCTTCCAGCGGAAGCTGACCTTGTCATCCTCGATGGCGACCAGGCGGCTGTTGGCGATGGCGACGCGGTGGGTGTAGCGGCCGAGATAGGCGAGGACCTGCTCCGGGCCGCCGAAGGGCCGCTTGGCGTAGACGACCCAGTCGGCGCGGCGCAGCGGAGCGATGTGCCGGGCGAAGGCGGCGGGTTCGGTGAGATCGGCGAGGTCGCCGAAGAAGGCGAGCCGGCCTGCGGCCTGCGCCGCGGCGAGGCGCTCGAGGAAGCGGCGCCGGAACAGCCGGGAGAGGACTTTCACCGGCAGGAAGAAGCCTGGGCGACAGGCGATCCAACGGTCGCGCTCGGGCGCCAGGCCACCGGCGGGGACGATGCAGTGCAGGTGGGGGTGGTGCTGCAGCGCCTGGCCCCAGCTGTGCAGGACAGCGATGACGCCGAGCTCGGCGCCGAGATGCTTCGGCGCGGCGGCGATGGTGCGCAGCGTCTCGGCGGTGGCCTTGAAGAGGATGTCGTAGACGACGGCCTTGTTCTGCAGGGCGATGGCGGCAATCTCCGCCGGCAGGGTGAAGACCACATGGAAGTAGGGCACCGGGGGAGTGTCGGAATTTCCGTGTGCGGCCGGTCGGTTGAACGACACGGTCAGGCCATGGCTCGCGTGAACCGCTGGCCAAAGAGCACGGCGAATTGGGCCTTGGCCATGGCCCACTCTCGCGGCGGCATGGTCCACTCCTTCTCGGTCCTGTTCAAGACGAGATAGAGCAGCTTCAGCGCCGCCTCGTCGGTGGGGAAGTGGCCCCTCGCGCGGACGGCGCTGCGCAGCTTGGCGTTCAGCGCCTCGATGGCATTTGTAACCGGTATGTAGACCGCGGTGCCTGTCTCGTCCGGCTGGGATGGCCTTGGCGTCCTGGCGTATGGTGAGACCATCCGGGATGAGGGGCACCGGGAGCACGCTGAGTGGGCAGGCCGATGTACAGAGTGAGCTGCGAGCTCGCGTTAGTAGCTGGCCGCCCCCGCGACCTGCCCGGTTGCGCCGAGAGCGCGGATCCGTAGGTGTCGTGTGGCCCACTGCTCCCGTCTACTGCAACAGGCGAGAGGAGGAGTGGGATGCGACGGGTGATTGGCCTCGACGTTCACCGCACCTTCGCGGAGGTCGTCTTCTGGGAGGACGGGCGACTGCGCCCGGCAGGGCGGGTGGACATGACCCGCTCGGGGCTCGAGGGCTTTGGCCGGAGCCTGACCAAGGCGGATGAGGTCGTGGTCGAGGCGACCGGCAACGCGATGGCGGTGGTCCGCGTGCTGAGCCCTTACGTGGCGCGGGTGATCATGGCCAACCCGATCCAGGTCAAGGCCATCGCCCATGCCCGGATCAAGACCGACAAGATCGACGCGGGCGTGCTGGCGCAGCTCCGCGCAGCGGACTTCCTGCCCGAGGTCTGGCTGCCGGACCCGTCGACGGAGCGGCTGCGACGGCTGGTGGCGCGCCGGAACCAGGTCGTCCGGCACCGGACGCGGATCAAGAACGAGGTGCACGCCATCCTGCATGCGCACCTGATCCCGCCCTGTCCGCATGCCGATCTCTTTGGCGGGCTGGGGCGGACCTGGCTTGGGAAGCAGTCGCTGCCCGAGGACGAGGTGGCCGCCATCGCGCGGCACCTGCGCGAACTTGACAGGCTCGGCGAGGACCTGGCGGTTTTGGACCGCGAGATCGGCGAGGCCACGCAAGGCGATCCCGCCGTCCGCCGCCTGCTGACAATCACCGGCGTCAACCTGACGGTTGCCGCCGGGCTGGTGGCGGCGATCGGCGACGTGAAACGCTTCGGCGGCCCGGACAAGCTGGTCAGCTACTTCGGGCTGAACCCCCG
>NZ_JBNXUN010000036.1:0-22090 GCF_050563525.1 Falsiroseomonas sp. HC035 | reverse complement strand
CCAGAGTGCCCTTCTAAAGCCTGATCCGAACACGACAGGCCTACGACAGGGGGGCCTTTCTCTCCGCTGATCATACCGACCGTCCGGTCAAGCCGAACCCTCTCCAACTATGGCCACCTGGGCAGCCCAGAAGGTGCCCCTGGGATGTCTCAAGAGCCCCTGTCGCGTGTGGATGTGCATGCTGATCCACAACCATACGGATATTTTTTCCAGCAGTGTCCAGGCGAGGCCCCCTCGCCAGCATCTTAGGACATGCCTGCCGTCAGTGGGCGCGGCCGGGTGAAGGAGGCCTGCATGACCAAAGAGATGCCGTTCCCGGGTAGCCTGCCTGATTTCGGGCGGTTTCCCTGGGACGACCTTTACCCGCGCTTACTTTTGGCGGCGCTAGGCAGGTTGGGTCCGACGGTCTGGAGGGGCGAGCGCAGGGGGCAGGTTCCCGGCGGTCGCACCGCGCACGATGCGGTTCAGACAGCTGTGGAAAAGTTCTTGGGCGGCAAACGCCAGTGGAACTGGGACAAATCGGCTTTCGAAAATTTCTGGGGAGCAGTTTCAAGCGAGATCAGCAATTGGGCGACCAGTGCCGAAAATCGAACGACCATGCGGACAGACAGCGATCTAGACACCCTGGTGCGGAACCCTGAGCCCTCCCCTGAGGACCTGGTGCTATGGAGGTCCGAGCGTGACCGACTCTTGCAGCATCTTCTAGCCAAGGACGCTGAGGCCGGACGAATGGCGGAACTCATGTTGGTCGACGGCCTCAAGGGTCCAGACTTGCCGGAGGCGTTGGCCACGGGGCAGCACAGGACCGACACCATCAAGAGGCGCCTAAAAAGGCTAGTCGTCGCCTACGTTGAGGCCGATGGCGAGGGCAGCCGGAGGGCAGCGGAATGACGATCAACGGTATCCCAGACCCAGCAGGCAGAATCCTGGCTTTGCTGCAGGACGACACACCGATGGCAGAACGCTACACCTCGCACGTGATCGAGCGACTTCCGCTGGACGACGTAATCGCGCTGTTGGGTGAACTCGGCATAAGCCCAACAATGTGCAGTCGCGTCCGAGAGCTTGTTGTGCATGGACGCAAACCTGCTGAGCACCTGCTCTTGCTTCTAGATAGCGAGGAGGAAGCCGACTTGACGGCCTTGGAGCGCCGGCCCTTGTCCAAAGTGGTTGCTGCCCTCGATCAGCTAGGTGAGAACCGCGCGGCCGGGCTCGAACGGATCCGCGAGATCCTTGATCAGGAGGCGGTGGAAGCGATCCGGGACAATGCTGCGGGCGGAAAGTCTACTGCGCCTGAGATTCCTCAGTACCTTCTGGAGCCGCGTAATGTCCGGTTCGCAGAGCGCCCCCACAGCGCAAACCCGGCCGCGCGCGCTCAACAGCCGATGCGCCGTACGACGAGCAAGGCCGTGAATGGCGCCGACACGGCAGAAGGACGCGACGAGGCTGTGGAAGGTGTTCTGCTCGATACATTGACGGCCGCGGTCAAGAAGCTGATCGCACGCGGCAAGGAACGCGGCTACGTCACCTATGACGAGATCAACGCCGCCCTGCCGTCCGAACAGGTTTCCTCCGAGCTGATCGAGGACACCATGGCGACGCTGAACGAGCTCGGCATCAACGTGGTGGAATCCGAGGAGACGGAGGATGGCGAGGCGGCGGCCGACAAGCCCGCCGCCAAGGCCGAGGACGACGACAAGGACGAGGAGGAATCCGGCGGCAACGTCGACGAGGCCAACCTCGGTCGTACCGACGACCCGGTCCGCATGTACCTCCGTGAGATGGGCAGCGTCGAGCTGCTGTCGCGCGAGGGCGAGATCGCGATCGCCAAGCGGATCGAGGCCGGCCGCGACATGATGATTGGCGGGCTGTGTGAAAGCCCGCTGACCTTCAAAGCCATCGTCGCCTGGCACGACGCGGTCAAGGAAGGCCGCATGCTTCTCCGCGATGTCATCGACCTGGAGGCGACCGCCGGCGCCAACACGCCGGAGGGCACGCCGCCGCCGGAGGAGGAGTACGAGGAAGGCGACGAGGCGGCCGAGGGCGTCGGCCTGTCGCTGTCCGCGCTGGAAGAGAAGCTGAAGCCGGAAGCCCTGGTCGCCTTCGAGCAGATCGAGAGCCTGTTCGGCAAGTTGCAGAAGCTGTCCTCCAAGCGGATGGACGCCTACACCTCGGGCGGCGAGACGTCTCAGCGCAACGAGAAGACCTACGAGAAGCAGCGCCAGGAACTGGTGGCGCTGGTGGAGAAGGTGCACCTCCACAACAACCGCATCGAGGAGCTGGTCGACCAGCTCAAGGGCCTGAATCGCCACCAGACGACGCTGGAAGGCCAGGTGCTCCGCCTGGCCGAGGCGCAGAAGGTTAAGCGCGAGGAGTTCCTGGAGCAGTGGCGCGGCAGCGAGCTGGACCCGGGCTGGTTCGAGCGCATCAGCAAGCTGCAGACGCGCGGCTGGAAGACCTTCGTCCTGCGTTCCAAGGACGACGCCGAGGCGATCCGCGCCGAGATCGCGCGCGTCGCCGCCGATACCGGCCTGCCGGTGCCGGATTTCCGCCGCGTCTATCAGACCGTGTCGCGCGGCGAACGCGACATGACCCAGGCGAAAAAGGAGATGATCGAGGCCAACCTCCGCCTCGTCATCTCCATCGCCAAGAAATACACGAACCGCGGCCTGCAGTTCCTGGACCTGATCCAGGAGGGCAACATCGGCCTGATGAAGGCTGTCGATAAGTTCGAGTACCGCCGCGGCTACAAGTTCTCCACCTATGCCACCTGGTGGATCCGCCAGGCGATCACGCGCAGCATTGCCGACCAGGCGCGGACCATCCGCATCCCCGTGCATATGATCGAGACGATCAACAAGCTGGTCCGCACCTCCCGCCAGATGCTGCACGAGATCGGTCGCGAGCCGACGCCGGAGGAACTGGCCGAGAAGCTCGGCATGCCGCTGGAAAAAGTGCGGAAGGTCCTGAAGATCGCCAAGGAGCCGATCAGCCTCGAGACACCGATCGGCGACGAGGAGGACAGCCACCTCGGCGATTTCATCGAGGACAAGAACGCCATCATCCCGCTGGATGCCGCGATCCAGTCCAACCTGCGCGAGGCGACCACCCGCGTGCTGTCCAGCCTGACGCCGCGCGAGGAACGCGTGCTTCGCATGCGCTTCGGCATTGGCATGAACACCGACCACACGCTGGAAGAAGTCGGCCAGCAGTTCAACGTGACCCGCGAGCGCATCCGGCAGATCGAGGCCAAGGCGCAGCGCAAGCTCAAGCACCCCAGCCGCAGCCGCAAGCTGCGCAGCTTCCTGGACAACTAAGATGGCGATCGCCGCGCCGTGTTGCGTCGAGACGCCACCGGTGCGGGAGCCGGCGATGAAGCGGCAACCCTGAATTGATGGAGTGTGCCAACGCTCCGAGTCTAGCCTTTCAGGGCGGCGGACGGGGAAGGGGCTTCGCGGGTTGGCGTGCTGCCCCCGGGTGTTTGTCGGGCCGCGTTGCCCTGTCCGCTGCACTTGTACCCGCCGTTGGTGCACGGATGCGCGTGTGCGGATTCCGACGGAAGGCGGCCACCGTTTCCGGAACAGGCGGCAAACATTGTCGGAATCAACATGCGAGTGAGCAGACAGGATTGGTCCCACTTGACCCTAGGTGTCAGGCGGCACGCGTCGAGACTGGCTTCGCAACCCTGATCATGCGGTTGAGCACGTGTGCGGTCATGGCGACGTCGCCCTACTGGGCAGGCAAGAGGCGGGCGCGCTGCTTCGGTCCGATGATCGCCTTGTATATGCCGACCGCGGTCTCCGCGAGACTGCACCGGCCGTAGCCGGTCGCTCTTTGCCATGCCATGCGCCCCATTCGGCGATGAGCCGGATGTGGCGATCGCGTTGGCTCTGCGCCTCAGCCTTCTCCGCGCTCAGCACCGCCAAGGCACGCGGCGGGATGACGACGTCCGGCGGTGGATCGGGCTGGTGACTGGCGATGGCCTGGTACGCTGGCTCGCCGTCGTACCCACCGTCCTCCGTCCCTCGACCAGCCACCTCGGTCAGCTCCTGGGCCAATAACTTGACGGTGCCCTCGACTGAACCACAGCATCATGGTCGCTGAGCGCACCGCCCTTCTATATTCACTTCATGAGCGAGATTGATCAGGAGCACAGCGATGCCCAGCAAGACGACCCCGAACAAGCCGAAGTCGGATGCATCCAAGGATGCCGAGCCAGTGAAGGCGGCCATGATCGCGAAGCCTGCCAAGGGCAACAAGCCGAATGCGCTTCAGCAGCCGCTCAAGCCATCAGCGGAACTGGCAGCTGTCGTCGGCGAGGGAGAGCTGGCCCGTGGCGAAGCCGTGAGCAAGGTTTGGGTCTACATCAAGGCCAACAAGCTGCAGAACCCGAAGGACGGGCGCGAGATCCTCGCCGACGACAAGCTGCGTAAGGTGTTCGGCAAGGATAAGGTGACCATGTTCGAGATGAATAAGCACCTCGCCCAGCATCTGAAATAGAGGCCGCGGTTCCTCGCTCTCCGCATGTGTGGTTGAGCATGCCTGAGCGCGCCAGATCGCAGTAGCCGTCTGACCGATCACAACTGACAGGTCGTGTGCCGCTCCCGGGCGCGACGGGCGAAGGAGACTAACCCATCCTATTCATCGTGCTGACGCTTTTCCTGCTGCCTGGGTGGCGGACGCGCGTCGGGATGGCGCCTGTTGCATCGCTGTTTTTGGTCTGGACGTGATGGGCGTTGGGGTTTCGGGATCTGGTGCATTCGGGGCGCTCGTTCCATGCGTCACGGTCCGGTGGGCTGGAAGCCGAGTGCGATGCCACGGAACAGGGCTGCTTCGGGGCAGGCGGCGGCAAAGGCGATACGGACCCGTGTCGCGGTCTCGGTGATGCGGGCGGCGATCTTGAGCAGGCGCATCCGCAGCGTGGTGAACTCGGCGGTGGCCAGCGCCTGCGGTTTGGGAATGGCGTCGCGCACCGTCAGCATAAGCCAGTAGGCAGCGGTATGCAGCACGAGGCGCACTTGGTTGGCGAGCGCCAAGCGGCAACTGGTGCGGTCGGAGGCCAGCTGGCTCTTGTGCAGTTTGATGAGATTCTCGGCCTGTCCGCGGGCGCAGTAGAGCGTGTCGTAGAGCCATTCGGCGCTGCCGCTTGCCAGGTTGGTCACCACGAAGCGGATGTCCAACCCTTGCGTGCTGGCCTCGATCCGGGCCGCCACGCGCCGCTGGCAGCTCCAGGATTTGGCGCCGTAGCGGGTCTCGGCATAGCGACGCAGCACCGGGGCTGCGGCCTCGGCGCGGCGCACCCGGACATCGTCGGCGGTGGCCTCCACCAGGCGGCTCAGCACGGCGTTGCCCGCCAGGCCGAAGATGAAGTCCACTTCATTGGCCTCGCACCATGCCATCACTTCGGGGCGGGCGTAGTGACCATCGCCGCGCAGGGTCAGCCGCGTGGCTGGCCAATGGCTGCGGATGCGGCGCACCAGGCGTCGAACATGGCCGCGCACTTCCTGCCCGGACGGCGTCTTGCCCGGGCGCAGCAGGATCGCCACCGGGCGTGCGGTTGCGGTGTCGTAGACATGGATCGGCAAGAAGCAGCGCTCGTCGTAGTGCGCATTGAACAGCGAGAGCTGCTGATGCCCATGCACGACGTCGACGGTGTCGTCGATGTCCAGCGTGACGGCGCCGGGCGGACGGCGATAGCTGGCGCAGTAGAGGTCGACCATGGCGTAGGTCAGGCGCACCACCTCGCGCAGGTCGGGTGCGTTCTCCCAGCGCGACACGGTCGGCTGCGAGCACAGGTCACGGCCGGTGTCCGGAAGCCGCCCGCAGGCCAGCTTGAAGCCGGGATCGCTGCGCAGATGATCGAGGTCGTCGGCATCCTCGTAGCCGCAGGCGATGGCGAGCATGCGGGCGCGCAGAATGTCGGCGACGCTATGCGTGATGAACAGGGGATTGCGCGGATCGGCGATCAGCCCCGCGAGCCTCTGGGCGATCCCCAGGCGCCGCTCGGCGGCGGCCAGCAGCAGGACGCCACCGTCCGAGGTGATGCGTCCGCCGTCAAACGCAGCGGTGAGCTTCTTGCGTCCGATGGCTGGAAAGCCGAACGCCTCGATTGTATCGTCGCGCATGGCGGGTGTGGCTCGGCATGATCGTGTGGACAGGATGGCTTCGACACCCAATCCATAAACACAATCAACAGCTTACGCGACACCCGCCAGCCGAATTATTGGCGCGCGCTGAATAAGAACGGCTAACCATGGAGATCACGCGCGCGGGTTCGGCACCGTCCGGCAAGGGGCCGGCGGAGTGGTTCACTGGGACGGTCCGCATTGACCCGCTGTTCAGCCCACCAGATCCCGCGCGGGTGGCCGGCGCCCTCGTCACCTTCGAGCCCGGCGCCCGCACCGCCTGGCACACGCACCCGCTCGGCCAGACGCTGATCGTTACCTCCGGCTGCGGCTGGGCGGGGCGCGAGGGAGGGCCGGTCGAAGAGATCCGGCCAGGCGACGTGGTGTGGTTTCCGCCGGGCGAGAAGCACTGGCACGGCGCTACCGCCACCACGGCCATGAGTCACATTGCGATCCAGGAGAAGCTGGACGGCCCACCCGTGGCTTGGCTGGAGCAGGTCGCCGACGAACACTACCTTGCCGGGGCCCGGTGAGACTGAGCGGCCAAGACGACAGCTCGCATTGGCCACCATATTCGCTCCTTATGCGGCAAACGGTTTGGGCTACCGCCGGTGGAGATGCCGCCAGACCAGCCATGGCGATAGCAAGTCAGGGCATAACTCGAGATCATGCATTACCCAGTTACTCCCGATGGTCGGTACTTCGTGGTGCAAGGGCGCCTCTGGCGTTGTTTAAACCCGGCGCTGAGCGATGATCAGCGTGCTGAGCTGGTGAAGGCGCTGATGTCTGCTCGACGCGCGAAGCGCGGAGCCCTGCGGGCAGGCGACGATGCAGCGCGCGAAGCCGCGCGTTTGCAAGTCGACGCCGCGAAGGTTGCCCTCGGTGAGCGAGGGCCGGTCTGGTGGGAAGACGGCTCGCCCGACTTCAACCGACACCTTGCTTGGACGACACCTTATGCAGAGTGGTTTGCGGCACTTCCGAATAGCACATGATAATCCGGTCTATCGCTAATGGGGCTGCGGGCGGCTTGTCGGCCCGGGTGTCGGCGGCGGCCCGCGCTCGCTCTCCCGGCCCCCCCCGGTGCCGGAGGCGGAGTTCAGTTTGCGCCTCCGCCGCAGCCCCAGCGTTGAGGCGGCGCGCCTGGGCGAGTTGTTAGTCGACGGCCCACACGATAAGGGCGCCGTCGCTTACCACCTGTGAAAGTCGGAGTACTTTGCTCCAAAAACCAAGCTTCTAGGCGTCCGCCGGCGCGCGCTATGATGACGTGACGGGACATCTCAGGAGAGGTCTCTCATGTGGCTTTTCATCTGCCTGATGTTCGTGATCTCCGGCTGGATCATGTACGCCGTCTTCGCCATGCCCGAGAAGAACACCTTCTCTCAAAGGCCGACCGCCTGGAACGGTAGGGCTACCGAAGATGCCGCTGCGCGGCGCCCGCAGAGAGCAGCGGGCAGGCATGGAGGCGGTGACGGCGGTGTGTGCGTCGGAGGAGATGGCGGCGGAGGTGGCTGCGGCTGAACTCCCGGCCGCGGTGGCCAGACCGATGCAGGTCAAGATCACACGGCGCGCCGGCCGTCCTGTCGCCTCATCATGGACCGTCTTCCTCGGCCGTGATGGCCAGGAGAAAAGCTAGCGAGGCAGCGGCCGCGGTCGAAAAGCGGCCAGAGGGCCCTGAACTGCGGCCTAATGGACGGCCGGTACGCCAGCCGTCGCGGGTACCCACGCTCAGCCGCCAGCCAACCTGATCGCGGAGCTGCGACGGTACAATGGACGGATCTATCCTGGCGTGCAGGAGGTTGAGCAAGACCGACAGCTGGCGGTCAGACCTCCTCGCCGGCCCGATGTCCATCGCGCACGGCCGACATCATCAGGCGGGGTGCCACGGCGTCTCCCGCGCGCATCACCCTCACGCCGCGTGCCACCAGATCGGCCTCCAGTCCATCGCGCGGGCGGCGTGGCGTTGCGTGGGTGAGCAGCGTCACTCCTCGCACCCACGCCTCGGTGCCGGTCAGTAGGTGGCGGATGCGCAGCGTGTTTCCCTCCAGCGCCACCGGTTCACGATGGATCAGGATCTCCACCCGGTCACCGAAGGCCGCGAGCCGGCGGTGCACGCCTTGCGCATAGATGGTTGGAACATCGCGCGCGATGGCGTCCCGCGGCGTCAAAAGCAAAAGCCGGTCGAAATGCGCCAGCAGCAGTTCCGCCGCAGCGTAGGTGGCAGCCGTGTGGTCGTGATCAAACAGCACGGCGAGGCCGTTGCGGAGTCTGCCCACATCGAGCAGTGCGGTGACGGTGCTGCGCAGGTCCTGCGTGCCGGAAGGCGCTTCCCGCGGTAACACCATTGTGGAACCAGTGGCCAGAACCACTGCATCGGGCGCCACGGCGAGAATGTCGGCCAGGGTTCCGCCAGCCTGGCGCTCAACCGCAGCCGCCGAGACGCGACGATCAAGGTAGTCAAGAAAGCGCCCAACATCGCCGCAGCCCGGCAGCATCGCGTGCAGGCGAGCAGCACCACCGGGCTGCGCATCATGACTGAACAAGGTGACGCGATGCCCCCGTTCTGCCGCGACCGCCGCTGCCTGCATCCCGGCCACTCCACTACCCACCACGACGACATGGCGCGGTGACGCCGCTCGCGACGGCGCGGGAGCGGCATCAGCCGCGGTGCCGCCATGCGGGTTGACGCTACAGCCGATGGTGCCGGCCTTATCGATCTCGTTCCAGCAGGCGTTGCAGTAGATGCAGGGGCGGATCTCGTCGACCCTCCCAGCCCGCGCCTTCGCCGGCCAGGCCGGGTCTGCCAGCAGGGGACGTGCCAGCATCACCAGCTCGGCCTCGCCGGCTTCCAGCAGGGCCTCCGCCATTGCGGGAGTGGCGACTCGGCCAATCGCGGCGATGGGCACCCCGCCTGCCGCTGCGCGGAGCGGCACCCACACGCTACGGAACGGCATGGGAGGCTCGTGCATGTCCGGCGCGTGCATCCAAAGGCTTGGTCCATGGCTGCCTTGGCTGAAGCAGAGGATGTCTGGCCGCGTTCCGGCGACGATGGCGGCAACCAAACGCGCCGCCTCGGCCGGGTCGATAGAATTCGGCACCCCGTCATCCGCCGGCAGCTTCAGCCCGATGATGAAGCCAGTGCCGCAGCGGGCGCGTACCGCGTCCAGGATGGCGCGCACGAAGGCGCTGCGACCCACGGCGTCACCGCCCCAGCAATCCTGCCGCAGGTTCGTCACCGGAGAGAGAAACTGCAGCGGCAGGAAGCCATGCGCAGCGGAAACTTCGACGCCGGAGAATCCGGCGCGCTGCAGTCGTGCGGCACTCTCCGCATATTCCTCGACCAGCCCCTCCACCTCACCGGAGGTCAGCGCGCGCGGCACGGTCCAGGATGCGGCGTCGACCACGGCGGAGGGCCCGACCGCATTTAGCGCACGCGCATCGCGATGCGCGTTGCCTGCGTGCCAGAGCTGCCCGACCAGCGCCGCTCCCTGTCGCTCTACGGCCTCGGCCAGGCGCGAAAGCCCGGGGAGTTGCGCCTCGTCGCAGGCTGCTACGCGGGCCGGCACGGCGGCGGAGCGGCAGGCGGCCAGCGCCTCCGTCACGATCAGGCCCGCACCGCCGGCGGCACGGGCGGACAGATGCGCGATCAGCGTCTCCGTCACCGCGCCGTTGCGTGGCATGCGCGTGGTCATGGCACCGTAGCCGATGCGGTTGCGAAGGTGCCGGCCTGCCAGCTCGAAGGGGCTAAACAGACGGGGAAAAGGAGGAGATACCACTCAGCCGGCCACGGCGCCCGAGGCTTCAACCGCGTGACGCCACTTCTCCAGCTCCTGCCGATGTATGGTCGCGGCCTGCTCCGCCGTTGTGCCGGTAACGGTGGCGCCCAGTTCTGCGAGGCGCTCGCGAATGGCCGGCTTTGCGAGTGAAGTCCGGATTTCCGACGACAGCTTCTCGATGATTGGCGCCGGCGTGCTGGCGGGTGCGAACAGCATCACCCAGGCACCGGCATCAAAGCCGGGCACCGTCTCCGCCACCGTCGGAACATCGGGCATCAGCGCCGATCGTTCGGCGCCGGTCACGGCGATAGCGCGTAAGCGGTTGTCGGCGAGGAAGGGCGGCAGCGTCAGGATGCCCTCGATGCACATCTGCACGTCGTTCGACAGGATGGCCTGCAGCGTCACCAGACCTCCTCGATAGGGTACATGCGTCGCGGCTAGCCCGGTCGCGGCACGCAGCATTTCCATCGCCAGGTGGTTGGTCGCGCCGACGCCGGAGGAGGCGTAGTTCAGACGTCCTGGATTGGTCTTCGAAAAGGCGACGAGTTCCGCAAGGGTGCGGACCGGCAGAGTTGGCGAAACGACGAGAACCTGTGGGAAGGTGACAAGGTGCGACACCGCCGCGAAGTCGCGCCCTACATCGTAGGAAAGGTTGCGCATCATCGCCGGGCCTATCGCCATGTTGCCGGGCGAGCCGACCAGGAAGGTCTCGCCGTCTGGTCGGGCGCGTGCTGCGACCTCGGTGCCGATGCTGCCGCCCGCGCCGGTACGGTTCTCCACGATGAAGGGCTGGCCCAGCCGATCGGTGAGATCCTGCGCGACCAGCCGTGCCACCACGTCCACGGCCGATCCTGGCGTGAAGGGAAAGATGAAGCGGACGCCCGACCTTGGCCAGGCGACCTGCGCCATTGCCTGCGACGCTGGCAGCCCCGCTGCGAGCATGATCAAAGCGCGTCGTTCAAGCGCAATCGACGTCATCGTCATTCCTCCGCGCAGCCGCTTCGGGCGACTTGTTCTGGCTGAGGCGTAGCTTGCGGTCTGCTCCCATGCTCGGCAAGTCTCCTGTCGAGCGAAGCGATCAAGGCCCTTTTCGTCCGCACCGGGTCCGCCTCGATCCAGCCATCGCAACCATGCAGCTGGAAGACCTCGGCATGTCTCACAGGTATAAGGAACCGTCGCTAGACGGTCTGGCCGTGAATGTCGTGGAGTGCTGATCAGACGCGGCTACATTGGCATCAACACTGCGCTGGTTCAGCGAGCGTGGCGGCCCACCGCGTTCCAACGCGATCTCGCATCTGTGCTGATTTAGTGGCCTACTTGGCGTAATCTGGCTCCTCTCGATCCAAGACCCGCCGCCAGGCATCAAGGTGCAACCGGGCATCGATTTTCTCGCCCCACGCCCCCAGATGCTTGCGGCGCAGCCGATCCGGCAGGCTGTGCAGCGGCTGTCCGGTGCTCATGGCCGTCATCTGGTACATGGCGGTGCGCTCGGCGATGAAGCACTCGTCAAAGGCGTCATGGACGTTGGGGCCAACCACCGTGACGCCGTGGCCCCGCATCACCATCACCGATTTGTCGCCGAGGGCCCGCGCGATGCGATCGCCTTCCTCGTTGTGATGGACCGGCTCGTCGCCCTCGTGGTCATACACGATGCGGTCGTTGAGCAGCAGGTTGTTGTGGTGTGAGAGGTGCAGTTCCGCGTCGCGCAGCAACGACAGGGCGGTGAGCCAGCGCGGATGAACATGCACGACGCAGGCGGCGTTCGGATTCAGCAAATGGATGCGCGCGTGGATGTGGAACGCCACCTTGCGGAGTTCACCCTTGCCCTGCAGCACGCGGCCGTCAAGATCACAGATAATCAGGTCGCTGGCGCGCAGTTCCTGGAACAGATAGCCACGAGGGTTGATGAGGAAGCGGGGCGGGCCCTTTCCGGGCAGCATCAGGGAATTGTGGTTGCCGATCTGCTCGTTCCAACCCTCCCGCGCGGCGACGCGGAACACCGCGGCCATGTCGCGGCGCAACTCCCACTCAAGCGCCTCGGCGTTGCTGTCGGTACGGGCCTCGATGATGGCGGACATGCTGGTGTCCCTATCCGGTTTGAGGAAACGGGAGCCTACAGCGGCTCCGCGACGACGGCCACAGGATCGCCGGTCTTGACGCGACCGGCGTGGCGCACGCACCACAACAGCCCGCCGGCGCCGTAACGCAGTGGCAGGGGCGGGTCGCCGGGCGCCTCGATACGATGCAACAGGCCGGCCGGCGCCCCTTCCGCCACTTCGGCGCCGAGCGCGTCCTGCGCCTCCCAGATGCCGTCCGCCGCGGCAAAGACGTAGTGTGCGAGCGTCGGCACCGTCATCCGCCGCGCGGTGCCGTACGCCCCGACTTCTGGCGCACCTTCAAGGACGCCTGCGTGGTGCAGCACGTTGCGGGCGCCGCGCCTGGTGATCGCTAGGTTGCCCGGATTGAGGCGCCCGCCGCCGCCAAGTTCGGAGGACAGGGCGACGATGCCGCGCCTTTCCGCCGCCGCGAGCAGCGTCGGCCCGGCATTCACTTCCCGCAGCAGCATCGTACAGGGTGCGCCGAAAGCGTCGGCCATGGCGATGGTCCTGTCCTGCATGGCTCGATCGTCCAGAAAGTGGCCCACGGCGCTTGGGAAGATATCCATGCCGGTGCCGCCGGAATGCAGGTCCATCTGGTAGTCGCATAGTGGCAGCAGCACGCTGTCGACAAAATGTGCCAGCGACATGGCAAAGCCGCCGAAGGGGTCACCGGGGAAGCAGCGGTTGAAGTCCCGGCCATCCAGCGGGGACAGGCGCTTGCCGGCGGCGCAGGCAGGGTAGTGCATGGCCGGCAGCAGGATCACGCGGCCCTGAACCTCCTCCGCCCGCAGCCCGCGCGCCAAATCGAGCAGTGCCACCTGCCCTTCATACTCATCGCCATGATTGCCGGCGGTCAGCAATACGGTCGGGCCGCTGCCGTTCGCGACGACCACGACCGGCACCGGGATGGTGCCCCAGCCGCTGTCGTCACGCGACTGCGGAACGCGCAACTGCCCGATCTGCTTCCCAGGCCGCTCGAGGTCCACCTCCGCAACCACGGGGCTTGCAGACATATCCTGCGTCTCCGGTCGACAGTGCATTGAACCTCGGCACGAACGGAGGCTAGCATCAATTTGCAGACACGGGAGAGGGTTCGGCCATGCTCACGCGACGCCAATTTGGACTGGCTGCCGGGGCGAGCACACTCACCTCACTCACTCCCACCCTGTCATCCCCGGCGCTGGCGCAGGGCGCGCGCGGCACCATCGTGATGGCGCAGCAGGCGCAGCCGCCGACTCTGGATGCGCAGGTGACGACCGCGCAGGCGGCGCGCAACATCAACCTGCACGTCTACGAGACCCTGTTCGCCCGCGACGAGGCCAGCAATCCCGTACCGGACCTGGCCGAGGGCGTGGACATGTCCGGCGATGGCCTGACCTACCGTTTCAGCCTGAGGGAGGCGCGCTTCCACAACGGCAAGGCGATGACCAGTGCTGACGTAAAGGCATCTCTGGAGCGCTATGGACGCGTCGGCGGCTCCGCCTTCATCATGCAGCCGGTGGAAGCGATCGACACGCCGGACGCGCGCACCGTGGTGGTGCGCCTGAAGTCGCCGAGCCCCGGCTTCATCGCCGGCATCTCATCCCCTCGCGCGCCCTGCGCAATCATGACGGAGGAGGAGGCGGGCAAGGAGGCGAACCGGCCCGAGATGATCGGCACTGGTCCGTTCCGCTTCGTGGAGTACCGGCCGGACAGTCACGTGAAGCTGACGCGCTTTGCCGACTACAAGGCGAACATGGCCTACCAAGGTCTGGATGGGTTCGCCGGCCGCAAGGTGGCGAATGTCGAGGACCTAATGATCCGCTTCGTGCCGGAGGGCGGTGCACGCACCGCCGGCCTCCAGGCCGGCGAGATCCAGATCCTCGAAGCCATCGCCGTGCCAGCCGCGCAGCGGCTGCGTGGAGATCGCAGCCTGGTGATGCATGAGATGATGCCATGGGCCTTCCAGACCCTGATGCTGAACCATGTCATGCCGCCGATGGACAACCCGGTGTTCCGTCGTGCAATGCAGGCCGCGCTGGACCTGGAGGAGATCATGGCGATCTCAACCGACGGCCTGTATCGCATGACGCATGGCTGGCAGCACCCGGGCACCACCTACTTCGCCGGCGATGTCGGCAAGCCTCTGTACAACATGAACAACAAGGACCGCGCCCGCGCCCTGCTGCGGGAGGCGAACTACCGCAACGAGGAGATCATCCTCCTCGGCGACAGCAGCTTCAAGAACCACAACGACACGATCGTCACCGCCTCCGAGCAGCTCCGCAGCGTCGGCATCAACGTGCGCGTGGTGATCACCGACTGGCCGACCGCATTCAGCCAGCGCACCCAGCGCACCGGCTGGCACATGTGGGCGCTGATGCTCGGCATCGAGCCCTATGAGGGCCCCTATGGGGTGGTCGGCTTCTTCAGCGGTCACGCACCGGTGCAGCATGCGCGTGATGAGGTGATCGAGGATTGCCAGCGCCGCCTGACCACCAGCTTGGCGGAAGCCGATCGCAAGAGAGCCGTCAGTGACTTCCAGGCGCGCATTTACGACCAGGCCATCGCAATCAAATGCGGCGATGTCGGCATCGTTCAGGCAACCCGCGCGCAGGTGCGAGACTACAAGCCCTATCGCATTCCGCGCATGTGGGGCGTGTCCCTGGCCTGATCGCGAATGCTGAAATACGCGACGGGGCGGATCCTCGCCGCACTGCCGGTGCTGCTGCTGGTCTCGGCCCTGTCCTTTGCCATCGTCTGGATCGTACCAGGCGACGTCGCCTCGGAGATGGCCGGACCGACGGCCTCGGCGGAGGAGCTTGAGCGACTGCGCGAAAGGCTGGGGCTGACGCGACCCTGGCATGAGCAACTGATTGGCTGGTATGCGGCGCTGGCGCGCGGTGACCTTGGCGAAAGCATCCTGCTGCGCCAGGGCGTAGCCCAGGCCATCGTGGAGCGTCTGCCGGTGACGCTGGGGCTGACCTTCCTGGCCCTGGCCATCGCCCTGGTGATCGGCACGGCACTTGGGGTGCTGGCGGCGGTGCGGGTCGGCAAGACGGCAGACCGGGCCGCGATGGGCGCCGCGCTGATCGGCTTCTCAGTACCGGATTTCTGGCTCGGCCTGGTCTTCGTCTATGTCTTCGCCGTGCAGTTGGCTTGGCTGCCGACCGGCGGCTACGTCGCCTTCGGCGAGAATCCTCTCGGCTGGGCACGAAGCATGGTGCTGCCGGCCGCAACCCTCGCCCTGTCGCAGATCGGCCTGTTCGCGCGCATGACCCGCGCCGCAATGCTAGAGGTGCTGCGCCAGGACTATGTCCGCACCGCACGGGCCAAGGGCATGCCGGGCTGGGTCGTCGTGGTCCGGCATGCGCTGCGCAATGCCTTGATCCCGGTCGTGACGGTTGCGGGCATCGCCTGTGGCGTGCTGCTTGGCGGCGCCGTTGTGATTGAAAGCGTGTTCAGCCTGCCTGGCGTCGGCCGGTTGATCGTCGGCGCCATCCAGAGGCGCGACTATCCAGTGATCCAAGGCGGACTGTTGCTGACGGCGACGATCTTCGTCGTGGTAAACCTGCTCGTCGACCTCCTATATGCATGGCTCGATCCCAGGATCCGCCATGGCGGACGCTGAACGTCGCCGGAAGCCGCCGGGCGCGCTGGCGCGGCTTCTGGCACACCCGTCCTTCCGCTGGGGCTTCCTGTTGTTCGCGCTGGTCGTCATCAGCGCTGTCTTCGCATCCTGGCTGGCACCTTTCGATCCGATGCGGAACAATTTTCGCACGCGCTTCATCGCGCCGAACGAGACCTTCTGGCTCGGCACAGACCGCTTTGGCCGCGACGTCCTGTCCCGCACCCTGCATGGGGGCCAGGTGTCGCTACGCATCGGTCTAGGGGTCGCGCTGTTCACCGGGCTGGTGGGCGGCCTGATCGGGGCGCTGGCGGGCTTCGTGCGCCGACTGGACGACCCGCTGATGCGCTTCATGGACGCGCTGATGGCCTTCCCCGCCGTGCTGCTCGCCATTGCCCTGGCGGCGGCGCTCGGACCATCCGAGATGAACGTGATCCTCGCGCTCTCCATCGCCTACGTCCCGCGCACCGCCCGGGTAATGCGCGCGGGGGTGATGGTGGTGCGGGAGTTCCCCTTCGTGGAGGGTGCACGCTCCATCGGCGCGTCGCCTGGCCGGGTCCTGTTCCGCCACATTCTGCCGAACGCGATGGCGCCCCTGGTGGTGCAGCAGACCTACGTCTTCGCGTTGGCCATCCTGGCCGAGGCCGTGCTGAGCTTCCTGGGCGTCGGCCCGCCGCCGCCGACACCCACCCTCGGCGGCATAATCGCGGAGGGTCGCGACTACATCCAGGAATCGCCCTGGATCTCGCTGGTACCGGGCGTTGCCATCGCAATGACGGTCCTCGGCTTGAACCTGATGGGGGACGGGTTGCGCGACGCGCTGGACCCCCGCCTGCGGACCGCCATCCGATGAGCCTGCTCTCGGTGCGCGACCTCGCCATCGCCTTCGGTCCGACCCGGGTGCTGGAGGATGTCTCCTTCGACATCACGGAGGGTGAGATGCTCGGCATCGTCGGCGAAAGCGGCAGCGGCAAGTCGATGACGGCGCTCGGCGTGATGGGCCTGCTACCGCCCGGCGGCCGCATCGCCGCGGGGCGGATCGGCTTCGAAGGCGCCGACATCACGGCACTGCCGGAGCGCGACATGCAGCGCCTGCGCGGCGCGCGCATGGCGATGATCTTCCAGGAGCCGACCGCGTCCCTCAACCCGGTGCTGACCATCGGCGAGCAGATCGCCGAGGTGCTGCGCCATCATCGCCGCATGGACCGTCGCGCCGCTTGGCGTGAAGCGGTGGCGCTGCTCAAGCTCGTCGAGATCGCGGCGGCGGAACGGCGGGTGGAGGAGTATCCCCACCAGCTTTCCGGCGGCATGCGGCAGCGCGCGATGATCGCCATTGCGCTGGCCTGCCGGCCGCGCCTGCTGATCGCCGACGAGCCGACCACGGCGCTGGATGCGACGGTGCAGGCTGGCATCCTGGACTTGCTGCGCGGCTTGCGACGGGATTTCGGCATGGCGGTGATGCTGATCACCCACGACCTCGGCGTGGTGGCGGAGATCTGCGAGCGTGTTGTCGTGCTCTATGCCGGGCGGGTCGCCGAAACCGGCGCCGCGGCGGCGATGTTCGCCAGCCCCGGCCACCCCTACACGCAGGCACTGCTGGCGGCGATCCCGCGGTTGCAGGGGCCGCTGGGCGTGCTGCCCGCCATCGGTGGCGTGGTGCCAGCACCGGTGGACTTCCCCGCGGGCTGCCGCTTCGCGCCGCGCTGCCCGCACACCATCCCGGCCTGCGAGGCAGCGCCGCCGGAACTGCGTCCGCTGGCCGGCGGCACTGATGCCGCCTGCATCCGCGCGGAATCCGCATCATGAGCGCCGCCCTGGTCGAGGGCCGCGGTCTGACCAAGACCTTCGCCGGGGGCGTCCGCGCCGTGGCCGGGGTGGATATCGCGATCGGCACCGGCGAGACGCTCGGTCTGGTCGGCGAGAGCGGCTGCGGCAAATCGACGCTAGCGCGGCTCATGCTGCGGCTGATCGAGCCGGATGGCGGCACGCTGTGCTTTCGCGACACCGACATCACCCACCTGCCGGATCGCGCCATGCGGGCGCTGCGGCGCGACATGGGCATCGTCTTCCAGGACCCCTTCGGCAGCCTGAATCCGCGCATGAGCGTGGCGCAGCTGCTGGCGGAGCCGCTGGTCGTGCATGGCATGGGCGAGGCGCGGGCTCGCGTTGCCGACCTGCTGGAGCTGGTCGGGCTGCTGCCGGACCACGCGGCGCGCTATCCGCATGAATTCAGCGGCGGCCAACGCCAGCGCATCGCCATCGCCCGCGCCTTGGCGACGCAGCCGGCTTTCCTGGTCTGCGACGAGCCGACCAGCGCGCTGGACGTTTCAATCCAAGCGCAAGTGCTGAACCTGCTGTCGGATCTGCAGGCGCGGCTCGGGCTCGCCTGCCTGTTCGTCAGCCACAACCTCGCGGCGGTACGCCACATGGCCCCGCGCGTCGCGGTGATGTATCTCGGCCGCGTCGTCGAGGAAGCACCGCGTGAGGCGATTTTCTCCGACCCGCAGCATCCCTACACCCAGGCATTGCTTTCCGCAGTATCGGAACCTGGCAGCACCCGCCGCACACGCATCGTGTTGCGAGGCGAAGTGCCCAGTCCGGCGGATCCACCGTCGGGCTGCCATTTCCGCACGCGCTGCCCGCGCGCCGTCGTGCGCTGCGCGGAGGCTTTGCCGCCGCTGGTCGAGCATGGTGCCAGCCATCGCGTCGCCTGCCATTTTCCTGGGACGCTGACTGCGGCCGAGACAAGCTGACGCCGGAGTGTGGGTAAGCAATCGCCTGATGATTTCTTGACCTTGCAATCCTTCAAGCCCGCGCATTGAACCGTTTTCCGCATGGTAACCCAGGCGCGAACTGCGTTCGGCTGCCCCCTGAAGCAACGCTCGTACAGCTCGCACCAGAGCTACGCGGCAATGCGGTCTCCCTTCGTCTCTCACCGCTCGGGGCAGGCCGTGTGGACGTCGAGCACGAAGCGGTCAGCATTTTGCCGCACTGCCGAGACAAAACGGTTAAGGGTACTGCGGGTTGTGCGGCGTTCTTGGGAGCGGGCTCGAGCCCGCCCTGACGCACCCTGATCAGCGCGCGCTGATAAACGCCCGCGCTTGCTCGATCTCCGGCCGTGGTGTGTCGGCGTGCTCCGTGAGGCGGGTGAGGTGCTCGTAGTGCCGTCCTGCCGCGGCGCGATCCCCTGCCAGTTCAGCTGCGCGACCAGCCCCGTACACGGCACGGAACCGGTTAGGCTCGGTCTGCTGGACCGCCTCGAACTCGCCCTGTGCGGCCGCATAGCGATCCATTGCCAGCAGCATCTCGCCGAGTTGCTCCCGCGCGGGGAAAAGCGGGCCGGGCGTGACAGGGTGCTTCTCGGTGCCGGCTTCGCGTTCTGCCGCCTCGCGCAGCAGGGTGAGGCCTGTCTCATGCTCGCCGCGTGCGAAGGCCACCCACCCCTCGGCGGCGACCCGCAGGATCTCCACCTGTTCCTGCCAGTAGGCGTCGCGGCCCTGCAGTTCGGATGATGCGGCCTTCAGCGCCTCGATGTCCGCGGCGGCTGCTTCTGGCCGGCCGGCGCGCGCTGCGCCCATGGCGCGGGCGAAATGCGTGGTGGCATCCACGAAGGGTACACCGTACCGCCTGGTCCCGAGCGAAGCGGCACCCTCCCAATCGCCGCGCTCCAGCGTCAGCCGCGCCGGCATAGCGGTCAGCGCGTAGCCGCCGATCGGCGTCGGCGGGTTCCAGTCGGGTTGGCGGGTGATCTCGTCCAGCACGCGCCGCGCGGCCTCGGACCGGCCGGTCTGGAGGTAGCCATAGACCATGTAGTCCAGTGCATGCAGTTCATCGAAACGCTCCCCCCGTGCTCGGGCGGTCTCGGCCGAGCGCCGATTGGTCTCAATCGAATCTTCCCAGCGCCCGACGCGCGTGAAGATGTGCGAAGGCATATGCAGCGCGTGCGGCGCGTCCGCGGCAAGTGCAGCGTATCTCTCGGCTGCCGCCACGCCCTTCTGCGCCAGCGCCGGCACGTCATAGGCATGGATCAGGTAGTGGGAGATGCCGGGATGCTGCGGGTGCTGGGCGTACTCACGCTCCAGGATGTCGCCAGCCCGCAGCTGGTTGCCATAGGACTTGTCGGTGGGCGAGGCCGCCATCACCAGCGACAGCGCATGGGTGATCGCCACCTCCGTGTCGTCCGGGAAACGCCCACTCAGGGCCTCCATGGCCTGCGCATACTGCACCACGCGGGCACGGTGACCTGGCATGTCGTCAGCGGCAAAGAGATACATCAGCGCGCCGATGAAGCCGGCCTCGCGCTCCGTCTTTGCGCCTATACGCTGCGCCTGCTCCAGCAGCGCCCGGCCCTGCGGCAGCGCGTCGGCCGGCGGCGGGCTAAAGGGATTGCGAAGCAGCGCCAAGGCACCGCCCCAGTAGGCCATGACGCAATTCGGATCGCGCTCGAGCACCCGGCGGTGCGCCTGGTCGGCAGCCTGGTACCAGAAGGAATGCTGCAGCTTCATCGCGTCGTTAAAGGCGGCCTGTGCCTCGGGCGTGCAACTGACGGGGAAGCGGAGGGCGCCGAGCGTGGCCGGAGGCGGTGGTGTCCCGCCGTGGCTGTGATCGTGCTGCGGTTGCTGTGCCTGTGCGAAGGCGGGACCAAAGGCGAGGCCGAGGGCGAGCGCCCAGCGGCGGATGGCCGGGTGTGCTGGCATGGTTTCCTCCTCGCCGGGGTTCTTGAGCCACTTCCCCTGGCGGCCGAAGGCTAGGCCTCCAGTGGGCGCCGTGGAAGCGTCAAGTAGAGTTCTCCCGCGCCCCAGGTCGCCAGTTAGCCACAGGCCTACCGCCAATCGGCAGCGCCCTTCAGTTCAGATCTCGCTGCCGACGATCGCGGCTAGCGCATCACGCGCGACGAACACTCGGTTTCGCCGATAGCCGGTCCGCTCCACGAGAATGCCCGCCGCATCAAGCGCACGAACACCCTCATTCGCTGCTTGGCGGCTCACGCCGAAACGCTGCTCAACCAACCCGACGGTGATCATAGGGTGGTAGGGAAGGAGATCCAGGAGCCGGGACGCCACCCCATCCCGGCGAGGCAGCCGGCGGTTGGGCCAGCGGGCGGGATCCTTCCAGAGCACCGGCAGTTCGCAGAGCCTGCGGTCCAGATCATGGGCGGCCTCGGCACTGACCTGAATGGCCTCGCACATGAGGAGGGCCAGCGGCACAAAGTCCAGCTGCTGCTGCGCCGCACGAAGCGCATCATAGTACCGGGCCCGGTCGGCCTCCAGCACGCGAGACAACGGCACCGGGACGTGGCCTTCCTCGGCTAGCATCAAGGACAGCAGCATCCTCCCGATGCGGCCGTTGCCTTCGGCAAAAGGGTGGATGGCCTCAAAGTGCGCGTGGGCCAGGGCAAGGCGGATTGGGATCGCCAGCGAGGTCGGCCCCGGCGCCGTCCCGCGGAGCCATTCGGCATGCTCGGCCATCAGTGCCGGCACCATCGGATGGGGCGGTGGATTCATGACCTTCCCCCCTGCCTGGGATCCGCGTGTGATGAGAGAGTTGGCCTCCTTGGAAGGAGGCAGGGATGCCGAGGAAGCGTCACACGGCGGAGCAGATCATCGGGCTGCTGCGGCAGGCTGAGGTGGGGCTGGCGCAGGGCCGGACGGTGGGGGAGATCTGCCGCGGGCTTGGTGTGTCGGAGGCCAGCTTCTATCGCTGGCGATCCGAGTACGGTGGCCTGAAGGTGGACCAGGCGCGTCGGCTGAAAGACCTCGAGCGCGAGAATGCGCGGCTGAAGCGGGCGGTGGCGGAGCTGACGCTCGACAAGCAGATCCTGAAGGAAGCTGCGGAGGGAAACTTTTAAGCCCCGAGCGCCGCCGCGCTGGCGTGCGGCATGTGCAGTCGGTGCTCGGGGTGTCCGAGCGCCGGGCGTGCCGCACGCTGGGCCAGCCGCGTTCGACGCAGCGCAAGGCGCGGGTGGTGTCGGCCGACGAGGCTGCACTGACTGAGGCGGTGGTGTTGTTGGCGGCGGAGTATGGCCGCTACGGCTACCGCCGGATCACGGCGCTGCTGCGGGCCGAGGGCTGGCGGGTGAACGCCAAGCGCGTGGAGCGCATCTGGCGGCGTGAGGGGCTGAAGGTGCCGCGGCGGCAGCCGAAGCGTGGCCGGCTGTGGCTGAACGACGGGTCCTGTGTTCGGCTGCGTCCGTGCTGGCCGGGGCATGTCTGGGCCTACGACTTCGTGCAGGATCGGACGCATGATGGGCGTCGGTTCCGCATGCTGACGGTGATCGACGAGTACACGCGCGAATGCCTGGCGGTCGTGGTGGCGCGACGGCTGACGTCGGACGACGTGCTGCAGGTGCTAACGGATCTGTTCGTCGAACGCGGGCCGCCGGGGCACATCCGCTCCGACAACGGGCCGGAGTTCGTGGCGAAGGTGGTGCGCGGCTGGCTCGGCCGGGTCGGGGTGACGACGCTGTTCATCGAGCCCGGCAGTCCG
>NZ_JBNXUN010000035.1:0-22466 GCF_050563525.1 Falsiroseomonas sp. HC035 | reverse complement strand
GGCGGCTGCAGGCGGCATGAGTGGCGGCCAGTTCCAAGCTGAACTGGTGGCGAAGGTGAAAGGCTGGGCGCGCATGCGGCGCCCTTCACCGCGGCCGGCCCTGCCTCGTGCGGCGGCGGGATGGCTTGGCACGACCATGCCAAGGCCCAGGGCAATCGCGATCGGGTCCTCGACCGGTGGGCCACAAGCACTTGCAGCCCTTGTCGCGCGGCTCGATCGGCCGCTTGGTGCGCCTGTCATCATCGTTCAACACATGCCAGTGGGCTTCACCACCCTGCTTGCCGATCACCTGAACCGGATAGGGACGCTGCCGTGCTGCGAGGTGGGGGAGGGCCAGAGTCTTTTGCCTGGACGCCTGTATCTCGCGCCTGGCGACCGGCACCTGATCGTCCGAGAAGTGGCTGGCGGCCTGGTCGCGCATCTTGGCGATGGTGCCCCTGAGAATTTCTGCAGACCGGCGGTTGATCCGCTGCTTCGCAGTCTGGTCGCGACCTGCCAGGGACGGCTGCTGGTGGCCATACTGACCGGCATGGGGAGTGACGGTCTCGCGGGGTGCCGAGCCGTGAGCACAGCAGGCGGGGTCGTGCTGGCACAGGACGAGGCCAGTTCGGTTGTCTGGGGTATGCCCGGAGCGGTCGCCCGAGCTGGCTTGGCGACCGCGATCCTCACCGTTGACGACATAGCGGCCCGTATCGTCGCGGCCTGCGCAGATGGAAGACGGACATGACCAACGATGACTTCGCCGAGATTGCCGGCGTCGTGCGCCGACGGTCTGGGATCGTACTGACCAGCGATAAGGCCTACCTGCTGGAAACGCGGCTCGGCCCCGTTCTAACGAAGTTCGGCCTCGTGTCGCTCGCGGCCCTCGGTCAACGACTACGGCATCAGACGGAGGAGGCGCTTGAGCGGTCCGTGGTGGAGGCGCTGACGACCCACGAATCCTCGTTTTTCCGGGACGGCAAGCCCTTCGATCATCTTGCTCGTAGCCTGCCTAGACTTCTAGCGAGCCGCACTCCGGGTAAGCCGCTGCGGATCTGGTCGGCAGCCTGCTCTACGGGGCAGGAGCCCTACTCGATCGCGATGCTGGTCGCCGATGCGGTGACGGGTCGTCCGGACAGCCGAGTCGAGATCCTGGCGACCGATATCTCCGCGGAAATTTTGCAGAAAGCGCGCCAAGGAATATTCACCCAGTTCGAAGTTCAGCGCGGCCTGCCGATACGGTCTCTTGTCAAGTATTTCCGGCAGGATGGAACCAAGTGGAAGATATTGCCAGCAATTGCCAGCATGGTGCGTTTTGAAGAGAGGAACCTGCTCAAGGAATTTTCCGGAGTTGGCCAGTTCGAGGCCATATTTTGCCGAAATGTCCTGATCTACTTCGACGCAGCAACCAAAGGACACGTGTTGGAGGCGCTGGCGCGGCGGTTATCTCCCAGTGGGGTGCTATATCTTGGCGGTGCGGAGACGGTCCTGGGATTGACCGACAAGTTGGTGCCGGTTCCGGGGGAGCGCGGTGCCTATGCTGTCGCAGCACAGCGCGCTGCAGCCTAGATCGGCTTGATGATTGGCCATTCGACGGAAGCTTGCCAAATTCCAGTACGGCTCGCTTCCTGTCGATGTTCCAATGAGGTTACTGGCGGCGCGCAGGTGCCAGGCTCAGGCGGCGGCGTTGGCTGGACCGCCCCGGCCGTCGGAACCCGGGCCGACGCGGAGCCCTCCGTTTGGTTCACGGAGCACGTAGCCACGTCCCCATACGGTTCCAATCAGCTCGGCGGCGCCGGCACTTGCGAGCTTCTTGCGTAGCTTGCAAATGAACACGTCGATGATCTTGACCTCGGGCTCATCCATCCCGCCGTAGAGATGGTTCAGAAAAGCCTCCTTGGTCAGCACGATCCCCTTGCGAAGGGTCAGGAGCTCCAGGACCGCATACTCCTTTCCCGTAAGGTGTACGGCTCGCCCATCGACCAGAACCTCGCGCGAACCCAGGTTCAGCGTCAGTGGCCCGACGGACAGGGTGGGCTGGCTGAATCCCTTGGCGCGCCGGACTATCGCTTGAATGCGCGCGACCAGCTCCTGCTGGTCGAAGGGCTTCGTGATGTAGTCGTCGGCGCCCATCCCGAAGCCCCGCACCTTCGCCTGCGGCCGGGTCAGACCGGACAGGATCAGGACGGGAGTCTCCAGCCTGGCCGCGCGCAGCCGCCTGACGACTTCATACCCTTCCATATCGGGTAGCATCAGGTCGAGGACGACAATGTCGTAGTCGTAGAGGCGCGCCAGTTCGAGCGCCTCCTCGCCTGTATCGGCCGTGTCGACGATCATGGTCGCCGCCTTCAGCGCGAGCGCAACACCTCGCGCCACAATTGTGTCGTCTTCAACCAAAAGGACGCGCATGGGGGGCCTCCGCACACCTGATGCGTGTGACGATACCACCTGGACGCGAACTGTGAAGAGGTTATTCATTGAAAAAATGCATCCTTGCCCGCAGCAATCTGTTTAAGTGGAATTTCATTTTTTTCGGGATTAGTCTGTGCGAGCTTGGCGCTTAGCTGCTTTCTCATTGAGAACGATTCCCCGCTTCCGACGGCAGGGTCGCGTCAGCAGCGCGGACATGCTGAGCGTCCGGGTCAGTGGTTTCCGGCCGCCCTGTGCCATCGGGGATCGTCTCCATGTTGCGGCGGCCCATGACGCCGGGGTTCTGGCAGAGATCGTCTCGGTCAGCCGATCCGAAGCCCGCGCCGTGATGTTCGGCGAAACCGACCGCGTTGCGGAGGGAACCGGAGCCTGCCTTGATGACCGGGCCGGTCTTCTCATCGGGCCTGGCTGGCGGGGGCGGGTGCTTGATCCTCTCGGCCGCCCGATCGACGGCCTGGGTGGCCTCACGGATGTCCTGGAGTTGAGGCAAATCCGGGCAGCCGCACCTCCGGCGGCGACGCGCCAGCGCCTTGGTCCGCCGATCAGCCTCGGCGTTCGTGTCCTTGATGCATTCTGCACCGTGCGAGAGGGGCAGCGCCTCGGCCTGTTCGCGGCATCGGGCATCGGAAAATCCACACTGCTTGCAACACTCGCGCGCGCTGCTGGCTTCGACACCATCGTGCTCGGACTCGTCGGTGAACGCGGCCGCGAACTGCGTGAATTCCTCGAGGATGACCTGGGCCCGGTAGGCCTGGCGCGAAGCGTGGTGATTTGCGCGACCTCGGACGCGCCGGCGGCCCTGCGGCGCGAAGCCGCCTATACGAGCGTTGCGACTGCGGAGTTCTTCCGCGACCAGGGTCAGCGCGTTCTCCTGTTGCTCGATTCTGTAACCCGGTTCGCGCTGGCCTGCCGCGAGATCGGCCTCGCGGCCGGCGAGCCACCTGCGACCCGCGGTTTCCCGCCGAGCATCTTCCGCGAATTGCCGGCGCTGCTTGAGCGTGCCGGGCCTGGCGGTCCGGGTGCCGGCAGCATCACCGCGCTGCTGACGGTGCTCGTCGAGGGCGACGATCACGATGAACCTATTGCCGATGCGGTCCGCGGCATTCTCGACGGGCATGTCGTGTTGGACCGGCGCATCGCCGAGGGCGGTCGCTATCCCGCCGTGGACGTACTACGCAGCCTCTCGAGGTCGGTGCCCGGCTGTCTCACTGCCGAACAGGCGCATCTTGCAGGCCAGGCGCGCAAGGCGCTGGCGCTGCGTGACGAAATGGCGGCACTCGTGCGGCTTGGCGCCTACCGAGTGGGTACCGATGCGGACACCGACCGGGCCCTACGCCAAGCGCCGCGGGTCGAAGCCGTGATGCATCAGGCACGAGGCGAGGTCTCGACCCTCGAACAAGCCTTCGAGCAGTTGCGGGAGGCCCTCCTCAATGCGCCGCATTAGTCCGTTAGACGTCATGCGACTTATGCTGCGGGTCGAGATGGACCAGGCGCGCGACCTGCTTGGGCGGGCGCGGCGGGCCGAGTCCCAGGCGGAGGCCGCTCAAGCCGCAGCCTTGGCGGCCTTTACGGCGGAGAGAGGAGATGCCTCCGCCAGCGACTTCGCACGCTGGCTGCCCGCGGCGCGGCGGCAGTCGGCAGATGCGGTCCATTCGAAAGCCGCGGCCCGCGCCCAGCTCCTGCCGGCTCTGGAGTCCGTCGCTAAAGCCGAAATCGCCGGACAGGTCCTGGCTGCGGAAGTTGCCACTCAAAACCTTCTGAGGCGCAGGACGCGCCTGGCGAAGGAGCAGCGGCTCATCGAGGAACTGCGGCCCCGGGTAGTCAATGATCCGGCGTCGTGAGCACGCCGCGGCGGATCTGGTCCAACTCGATGCTCTCGAACAACGCCTTGAAGTTTCCTTCGCCGAAACCCTGGTCTCCCTGGCGCTGGATCAACTCGAAGAAGATTGGACCGATCACATTCTCGGTGAAGATCTGCAGCAGCCTGCCACCTTCGGGAGTCGGCGCGCCATCCATGAGGATGCGGTTGCGGCTAAGTCTCTCCAGGTCGATGCCACCGCCCGGCAGGCGCTGAGGCAGCAATTCGTAGTAGGTTTCGGGTGTGTCCAGGAACGCTACGGCGCCCTGCCGCATGGCCTCCACGCTTGCGTGGATGTCGCTGGTCCCAAGTGCGACGTGCTGAATTCCCTCGCCGTGATAGGCGCGCAGGAACTCCTCGATCTGGCTCCGGTCGTCGGAGCTTTCGTTGATCGGGATGCGTATTTGGCCGCAGGGGGAGGTCAGCGCGCGTGACTTCAGGCCGGTGAGCTTGCCTTCAATGTCGAAGTACCGGATCTCGCGAAAGTTGAAGAGGTCTGCGTAGAACTGCCACCAGACATCCATGCGGCCCCGATGCACGTTGTGCGTCAGATGATCAATGACCGTCAAACCGCTGCCTGCCGGCTTGGCATCGGTCTCGCCGATCCAGGTGAAGTCCACGTCGTAGATGGTACCGCGGGGCCCGTAGCGATCGACGAAATACAGAAGCGAGCCGCCGATGCCCTCGATCGCTGGAATGTTCAACTCCATGGGTCCGACCTTCCCGGTCACGGCCTTGGCGCCCAGCGACAGGGCTCGGCGATAGGCCTGGGCTGCGTCCGCCACCCGGAAGGCCATGGCGCAAGCGCAGGGGCCGTGCACCTTGGCGAAGGCCTGCGCGAAGCTTTCGGGCTCTGCGTTGATCAGGAAGTTCACGTCACCCTGCCGCCAAAGCGTGACCGACTTCGACCGATGGCGCGCCACCGCCATGAAGCCCATGCGGCGGAACAGATCCTCGAGGTAGGGAATGTCGGGGCCGGTGAACTCGACGAACTCGAAGCCGTCCGTGCCCATCGGGTTGGCTTGGGAGATGCGGCCCGCAAGGGCCGTGCGATCTGGCGGAATATCCATGAGCGTTCCTTCGCTACCTGAGCTGCGATTGTGGAGGCTAGGGCATCGCCGGGAACGAATTTCGCCGAATTTGGCCACGAAATCTGCCTAGGCTACGCAGTTCGACCACAGCGGAGCCTTCGCATGGCCAAATCCACCATTAGCCTGGATGATATGGACCGACGCATCCTTCGGGTCCTGCAGCAGGATGGCCGCATCGCCGTCACGCTCCTGGCCGAGCAGGTGGGCCTTTCGGCGACACCATGCTTGCGGCGCATCCGACGGATGGAGGAAGCGGGTGTCATTGCCGGTTATGCCGCCGTGGTCGATCCGGCGCGGGTCGGCCTGCCCATCCAGGCCTTCGTACAGGTCGCCCTGTCATCCCATTCCGAAGACGTCGCGAGCGGCTTCCACAGGGCGCTGGCGTCACGGCCGGAGGTCGTGGCCGCCTACGCGATGAGCGGCGGGATGGACTACATGCTGCACGTCGTCGCCGCGGATTTCGAAACCTATGCGGACTTCGCCTTGAAGGCGCTGCTGCGGATGCCGGGGGTTAAGGAGACGCGCAGTTCCTTCGTCCTCATGGCGCTGAAGCCGCCCGGCGCGGTGCCGGTCTGACGCCGTGCTGTTCGCCGATCCATCTGAGTGCACCGTGGGCTGCGGCGACGCCGGTGCTGAAGCAGGCTTGCAGCAGGTACCCGCCAGTCGGTGCTTCCCAGTCCAGCATCTCGCCACAGGCAAAGACGCCAGGCCGTGCTTTCAGCATGAAGCGCGAGTCCAACTCCGACCAGTCGAGACCGCCCGCCGACGAGATCGCGCGTGCGAGTGGCGCCGGGGCCGTCACCCTGATCGGCAGGGCCTTGACCAGATGCGGGATCGACCCCCCGCTGCGACGCAGGGCTTCCTGGATCAGGCCGGCTGCGACCGGTGGCAGGGACAGGGCCTTGCGGAGCCCGTTGGACAGCGACTCTGCGCGCGGCCGCGCCGCCAACCGTGCTGCCACCTCCCGGTCCAGTAGATCGGGGCAGAGGTCCAGCAGGACCTCGACCGGACCGCGTGCGGCGATCGCCTCTCGGAGTTGGGCTGAAAGGGCATAGATTGCCTGGCCCTCAATGCCGCGGAGGGTCACCCGAGCCTCGCCTCTCACCCGGTTTCCCTCGAACTGAAGCGCGATGCGCTTCAATGGCGCGCCGTCGTGCCGCGACCGGAAATATTCTGACCATTCAACATGGAATCCCATGTTGCAGGGAGCCCAGGGGGCGACCCGCACCCCCGGCAGGGCCTGAGGCCACAGCCCGTCGGAGCCGAGTCGTGGCCAGGAGGCACCGCCGAGTGCCAAGATCGTGGCGCCTAGTTCAGGCTGCGCCGGCGCGTCGGCGAAGTGCGCGCCCCCGTCCTCCGCCCACCCCAGCCACCGGCTTCGCGGCTGGATGGCGACGCCCAGCGTGGAAAGGCGTTCCAGCCAGGCGCGCAGCAGAGGAGATGCTTTGAACGTCGTCGGGAAGATCCGGCCACTGCTGCCCTGGAACGTCTCGATGCCAAGCCCCTGGCACCAAGCCATGAGCGCGGCAGGCGGGAACGCCCGCACCGCATCGAGCAGCAGCGGCGCGGCTGGGCGGTACCGCGCCAGAAACATGTCCAGCGGTTCGGAATGCGTCAGGTTAAGGCCGCCACGCCCTGCCATGAGGAACTTGCGACCGACCGAAGGCATCTGGTCATGCACCGTGACCGGAATGCCGGCCTGCGCCAGGATTTCCGCCGCGATCAGCCCCGCCGGACCTGCGCCGACAATATCGACGCCACTCGTGGCTTGGCTGGTGGAGGGCTGGGTATCGCTCATGCTCCGCCTTCTGCGGCGGATCGATGTGGATGGCCAGAGGCGCCTCATTTGCGCGTGCGGCAGCCCGGAGCGACAATCCTGCATGCTCGGGCAATGGCGTCGCCTCTTACCAGGCTCGCGTCGCTGCCCAGGTTGATCGAGTCAAGCCGCGAGGATCTCCATGCCCGACACCAACATGCTGGATACGACCCGCCTTAAATTCGGCATCGGCCAACCCGTCCCGCGCGCAGAAGACCCCGTTCTGCTGACGGGGCAGGGGCGGTACACGGACGACATCACGCTGCCCGGCCAGGTCTGGTGCGTCATGGTGCGCAGTCCCTACGCGCATGGCGTCATCCGCGGCATCGGGATCGAGGCGGCGCTTGCCATGCCGGGTGTCCTGGGCGTGTGGACCGGCGCGGACCTGGTGGCGGCGGGCTACGGTCCGATGAAGTGCGGAATGCCGCTGAAGAACCGGGACGGATCGCCACTGCGCACCACGCTCCGCCACCCGCTTGCGACCGACAAGGTGCGCTTCGTTGGTGATCCGGTGGCCTTCGTCGTGGCCGAGACGCGCGCCGAGGCCAAGGATGCGGCCGAGGCGGTCGAACTCGACATCGACATGCTCCCGGCAGTCACCGAGGCTTCCGCCGCGGCGGCGGCTGACGGAGCGCAACTCTATGAGGAGATTCCCGGCAACCTCGTGCTGGATTTCCACCAGGGCGACAGCGCCAAGGTCGAGGCAGCTTTTGCAAGCGCGGCCCACGTCACCAGGCTGTCCATCCGCAACAACCGCATCGTTGTCTGCGCTATGGAACCGCGCAGTGCCATCGGCAGCTTCGAGGACGGGCGGCATGTGCTGCGCCTGGGCTGCCAAGGTGTCTTCGGCCTGCGCGCACAGATGGCGAACGAGATCCTGAAGGTGCCGACGGAGCAGGTGCGGATCCTCACCGGCAATGTCGGCGGCAGCTTCGGCATGAAGGCCAACGCCTACCCCGAATACGCCTGCCTGCTGCACGCCGCGAAGCAGCTGGGCCGGCCGGTGAAGTGGACGGATGAGCGGACCGGCAGCTTCATGTCGGACCAGCACGGCCGCGACCATGAGGTGGCGGCGGAACTGGCGCTTGATGCGGAAGGCCGCTTCCTCGCGGTCAGGTTGACATCCTTCGCCAACATGGGCGCCTACCTGTCTACTGTCGCGCCGCTGATGGGCACGGGCAATTTCTGGAAGAACGTCCAGTCCAACTACGCCACACCGCTGATCGAGGTCTCGACCCGCTGCCTGCTGACCAACACCTCCCCGGTCTCAGCCTATCGCGGCGCTGGGCGGCCGGAGGGCAACTACTTCATGGAGCGCCTGATCGAGGCGGCGGCGCGGGAGATGGGGATCGACGCGCTGGACCTGCGCCGTCGCAACCATATCCGCCCGGACCAGTTCCCCTACGCCGCGGCATCCGGCAGCACCTATGATGGCGGTGACTTCACCGCGTTGCTGGATCGAACGCTGGAGGCAGCCGATGTGGCGGGCTTCGCGACGCGCAAGGCAGCCAGCGCCGAGCGGGGCCTGCTACGCGGCCTGGGCATTGGAAACTTCCTCGAATGCACGGCGCCGCCGACCAAGGAGCAGGGCGGGATCCGATTTGAGAAGGACGGCACCGTGACGATCATCACCGGCACCCTGGACTACGGGCAGGGCCACTGGAGCGCCTTCGCGCAGGTGCTGCACCAGTCCATCGGCATCCCCTTCCACCAGATCAGACTGCTCCAGGGCGATTCCGATGAGCTGGTGGCGGGTGGCGGGACCGGCGGCTCCAAGTCCTTGATGGCCTCCGGCGCCGCGATCGTCGAAGCCGCCGAGCTTGTGGTGGAAAAGGGGCGCGCAGCGGCGGCCTGGGCGTTGGAGGCGGCGGCAGGCGACATCGAGTTCGAGGCGCATGCGGAGGTTGGCGAAGGTCGCTTCCTGATCGCCGGCACCGACCGCGGCATCGGCATCATGGAACTGGCCGCCAGGCTGCGGGCAGCGCCGTCGCTACCGGAGGGCGTGCCGGCGACGCTGGATGTCACCCATGTCTTCGACCAGGCGCCGCAGGCCTATCCCAATGGATGCCACGTCGCCGAGGTTGAGATCGACCCGGAGACCGGCATCGTGCGGGTCGACCGCTACATGTCGGTAAACGATTTCGGTGTCATCGTGAATCCGCTTCTGGTCGCCGGCCAGGCGCATGGCGGGATCGCGCAGGGCGTCGGTCAGGCATTGCTGGAAAGCGTCGCCTTCGGCGAGGACGGACAGCTCCAGACCGGCAGCTACCTCGACTACGCGCTGCCGCGGGCTGGCGACATGCCGCCGATCGGCTTCGTCAGCCATCCTGTGCCGGCGACCACGAACCCGTTGGGGGCAAAGGGATGCGGCGAGGCGGGTTGCGCCGGCTCCCTTCCGGCGGTGATGAACGCCGTGGTCGATGCACTGTCGCCACTGGGCATCCGGCACATCGACATGCCGGCGACGCCGGAGCGGGTCTGGCAGGCCATCCAGTCTTCCCCTGGCGCCGCCCGTACGGCGGCCTGACGCTCTAAGGCGAGGGCGGCTCCGCCTTCGGTTCCGATGCGGCACGGGAGGAGGCCTGCCAGCGGGCCTCCTCCGAATATTGCCGGGCAAAGAAGCCGCCGCGGCGCTGAAGCAGCTGCTCGAAGGTTCCGCTCTCGGCGATCTTCCCCTCGTTGAGCACCAGGATCCGGTCGGCGTTGCGGATGGTCGAAAGGCGATGTGCAATGACGATGCGTGTTGACGGCAGGTTGCGGACGGCCCGCATGGTCGCGCGCTGGGTCAGGTTGTCCAACGCGCTGGTGGCTTCGTCCAGGATTAGGATGGCCGGCTTCTGCACCAGGGCACGTGCCAGCAGCAGGCGCTGGACCTGGCCGCCAGACAGCACCCGGTTGGCATCCGTCAGCATGGTTTCCAGCCCCATCGGCATGGCCCGCACATCCTCGGCCAGCGCGGCCTGTTCCAGGGCCTGCCAAAGCTCCGCCTCGGTCGCGGATGACAGGCCGCGCACCGCATCCCGCAGGCTGCCTGGCGGGACCCGGCCAGATTGCAGCACGGTGGCGACCTGCTGGCGCACCACAGCAAGGTCCAGGCCGCGAATGTCCTGGCCATCCATGTAGATGGCGCCGGCGCTAGGCTCCTCCATGCCCAGAAGCAGGCGCACCAGCGTCGATTTGCCAGCGCCGGACCGGCCAACAATGGCAATGTACTCACCCGGGTCGACGTTCAGGGACAGTCCGGCGAAGACCCAGGGCTCGGCCGGGCCGTAGCGAAAGGACAGGTTGGACAGGGCCAAGCCGCCGGACAGCCGGCCGGGATCGACCTTGCCGGTATCGACCTCCGGCAAGGCGTCCAGCAGGGGCTGGGCGAATTTGCGGGTCGGCATGAGAAACCACAGCGCGAACAGCGTCTTCGCCAATTGTGCACCCGACGCGACCATCAGCCCATAGGCTGCGATGAAGGTCATGACGGTGGCGAGGCTGGGCGGCGGTCGCCCCGGCTCCACCCGCTGCATCATCGCGATGACGAGGAATGCCGCCGCGGTCGACAGGATCGCGAAGCCGGCGGCGAAGGCATCGTAGGCGTTGCCGATCTGGCGGGCCGCCGTCATGCGGCGACGCATTTCTGCAAAGCGGCCGGCCCAGACCGTCTGCGCGCGCCGCTCCCCGCCCGACAGCCGCAGCTTGACCAGCCCGGCGACGATCTGGAAAACCATCGCATCCGCCATGCCGGACAGGGCTTCACCGGTGGCAAAGGCGCGAGCCTGAAGCCAGCCCGCCAGGTTGGCCGCGCCGAGTTGCAGGACCAGCATTCCAAAGGCGACCGCCGCAGCGAGCGGCTGCGAGAGCAGCATCAGAATGCCCGCGGATAGGATGGTGGCGAGTGCGCTGATGATAATGAAGCTGAAGGCACGCAGCTGCGCGGCCAGCGAAATCGCGGATTGGGCACGGCCTGCGGTCTCGCCGACCGTCTGGCGGTTCAACGTCGTCATCGGCAGGCGCATGACCCGGTCCCAGATCGCAGCATGCAGCGCCGGGCCGGCCTGTGCCTCGATCCGCTGCCGGGCAATGTCGCTGCCCAGCTTCACCACCCACGCAACGCCCGCGACCAGGACCAGGGCGGCGCCGAGTTGGGCCAGTTCGGACAGGTGGCCGCCTGGAACCAGCAGGGAGAAGGCGATGCCCGTGCCAAGTGGCACGGCCTGCCCGAGCGCCGCGCCGATGAGCATGGTCACGAAGATCGCGGTCACATCGGCACTGCTGCCGCGCATGCCGCTGCCGACCAAGTCCAGCAGGCCGAGGGCCTTGCGTGGCAGGGGGATCAGCGGGACGCGTGCATCGCGGCCGATCTGCTGCGCCAGCCCGGGATCAAGCGCCACACCATCTGGTCGGGCGGCGGTGTACAGGTGATAGCCCTGGCCCTTGTGCAGCAGACCAACCGTTTCACCGCTGGCGAGCCTGCCGAACAGGGGGCCGTGATCGTCCTGCCACCAACCCTCGGGCAGATGCGCCGGCCGCAGCCGAAGGCCTGAGGCTCGCGCCAGTTCCTCCAGGGTGGGAAGGGCGTCGATATCGGCGCGGCGGACCCGGATTGGCCGTTTCGGACGGATGCCGAGATGGCTGCAGACCACCCGGAACACCGGCATCAAGGGATCAGTATCGCTGTCTACCTGGGATCTGGCCGGGTTACCCAGGATGGCCGCGAAGGCGGAGCCTTGTTCGGCGTCAGCCTCATCGTCCCGCTCGGCGCGCAGCCGAAGCCGGTTGAGCTCGTCCGCGGCGTCGAGTGCCAGCGCCGAGGACAATGCGCCCAGTGCGGCGGTGTTGAAGGCCTGCAGCCCGAGCTGCCAGTCTTCCCGCGTCACCGCATCGACCGCCTGAAGCGGCTCGATGGTGCCGCCGCTGCCGGTCAGCCAGGCTTCGGGCGGCAAGGGTATCACGCCCTGAACCGGCTCCAGCCCGAACAGCAGCCAGGTTCCGGAGGGCAGGCGCAGCCAGACCGCTGCACCGCGCGCGGCGATGGTGGCGCCGGGCGTTGCGTGTATGGCCCCGGTGGTCCCGGAGACGGCGATATCGGCTCGGGGCCGGGGCGACATCGGCCTCGCGAGTCCCTCGGCCAAGGCGCGGCACCAGCCGCCGGCCGCAAGAGCCAGGCGCGGCGCCGATTCAGCCGATGCCGCCAAGCTGCCCTGGTCAAGCGGCTGAAGTACCGTCTCCGGCGAGCCGACCGCGATGAGGGTTGCGCCGGTGTCGTCCGTACCGAACCCGCAGAGCAGGCTGCCAGAGGTCAGCGTGCCGATGTAGCGGCGAGGGCCTTCGGTGGCTGGCGGTCGCCCGGGGCGGGTCGCGAACAGCGTCACGGATCCGGCGAGGACAAGCCATCGCAGTCCGGGATCATCCAACCACAAGGGCGCATGGGACGGCAGCGCCAGAGTCGCGACGGGCGGCTCCGGCGCGCCCGGCTGTGGCAGGGAATACGCCGGCAGGTTGTCCGGCATGGTCAGCCGCTCGCGAGCATGGTGCGGAACACGCCAGGGACCCGTGCGAGTTCGTCGGGGTGGCCCTGCTGGACGATGCGGCCGCGGTCCATGACGATGACCTCGTCACACTCCCGAACCAGGGCCAGCCGGTGGGCGATGATGATCATTGTGCAGCCGCGCCGTCGCAGGTTGCGCATCAGCGCCGCTTCGGAACGGTTATCGAGCGACGCCGTCGCCTCGTCCAGCACCAGGATCGAAGGGTCGGTCGCGATGGCACGGGCGATCTCGATGCGGGCCCGCTGGCCACCGGACCAGTTCCTGCCCTCCTCCGAAACCACGCCCGCATAGCCGCCGCGCCGCGCCAGGATTTCATCGTGAATGATGGCGTCCTGCGCGCACTCGACAAGGCGTTCGTCCGCCAGGGTCAGGTCCCATAGCGCGATGTTGTCGCGGATCGTGCCGTCGAACAGGTATCCCTGCTGGTCGACTACCGCGACTTCCCGCCGCAACTCGTTCCTCGGGATGCTGTCGAGCAGCCTGCCGTCGATGCGGATTTCGCCTGACCACGGGCGATAAAGACCTGCGATCAGCAGCGCCAACGTGGATTTTCCCGAACCTGACCCGCCGACGATCCCAAGCCGCCGGCCCGGCTCCAGCCGCAGGGAGACGCCGTCGAGCAGTGGCGCCTCCAGCCGGCTGTGCCCGAAGACCAGGCTCCGCAGTTCGATGTGGCCGGCGAACCGTGCCGCGGCGGCTTTTGCTGGCGCCGCGGCGAATTCGGCGGCAAGCGGATGGTGCATGGTGTCTTCGAGCAGGGTCAGGTTGGCCTTGGCGTCCTGCAACTGGGTGGCGACGGCGATGAGTTGCGCGACGGGCCCCATGAAGCCCATCGCCAGGGCCTGGAAGGCGACGAGCTGCCCCACCGTCATCGCGCCGTTCATGATCTGGCGGCCGCCAAGGACCAGGACGGCCGATGCGGCCAGGATGGCGATGAAGGCCGGCAGGCCCTCCAACATGGCGCGCCGCAGGGCCAGGCGCTGCGTGATGTTGGCAACTCCCGCCCTCGTCCCGGCCAGCTGTGCCAGGAGCAGGGATTCGCTGCCGGATGACCGATAGGTCTCGATCATCTGCAGCCCCTGCTTCGCCAAGCCGTCGGAGCGGAGCGTGCGGGACAGCAGGCGCTGGTTGTCATCGCTGAGCGACCGGCTGAGCCACGCGAGCGCCGCCAGATTCACGGCCGATGCAAGGACCACGATGAGGGTCAGCGCCACGTCATACAGAAGCATGGCCGCGGCATAGGCGGAGGCGGTGACCAGCCCGAGCAGACCTCTGCCGACATCGCCGGAGGCGAGGCGAGCGATGCGATCGTTCAGCATGACGCGTCCGGTGACGTCGCCCGGATGGCGTTGTGCGAAGAAGGCAACCGGCAACTGCGTCAGGCGCTCCAGGAACGCCGCAGACCCGGAAACCGAAAGTCGTGTCTCCAGCCGCAGCAGCAGGTCGAGCTGCAACCAGGTGATGACGGCCATTGCCGCGGCCGCGCCCGCCATGCCGTACAGCAGCGGCTGCAGCCAGCTGTCGAACCGGGCCACCAGCACGTCATCGACGAAGACCTGCGAGAAGGCCGGCACCAGCAGAGCCGGAACCATCAGCAGTACGCTGAGACCAACGAGGAAACCGAAGCTGGCCTCGTTGCCACGGAGCCGTCGCAGGATTCCAGACATCGCGCGCGGCTGCGTCCCCCCCTTCTGGAAGTCGGGACCGGGCTCAAGGGTGAGGGCGACGCCGGTAAAGCTGCGGTCGAGCTCCTGGATCGTGATGCGGCGGGGGCCGCTTGCAGGGTCGTTGATGTGCGCGTGACGCGGTCCGATCGCCTCGATCACCACGAAATGGTTCATGCCCCAATGCGCGATCAGGGGCATTTTCATCTCGGCCAGATGTCCCGGCTCCAGGCGGAAGGCCTGTACCATCATGCCGAACTGGCGCGCTGCGGCGGCGATGTGGCTGGCGCGGCTGCCGTCGCGGGAAACGCCGCAGGCCACCCGCAATTCCTCAAGCGCACACCAGCGGCCGTAGTGGCCGAGGATGATGCCAAGCGCCACGGCACCGCATTCCACAGCCTCCATCTGGAGAAGCGTGGGCGTCCTCACGCTCTGGGTGGTGCGGGTCCGCCTCGGCGATGGCTTCAAGCCCGGATCCTTCAAGGACTGGCAGCCTCCGCGGTGCTGGTCAGCCAGCCACGCAGCGCCGGGAAGGCCAGGCCAATGAGCCGCACGGATCGGACCGTGAACTCCGCCTCGGCGAGGGTCCCGGATTCGATGGCAAAGTCGGGCCCGCCGCCGGTGGACCAGCGCAGGCCACTGCGTGCTGCCGCATCTCGGTCCAGGGCGACCTCGACTTCGAAGGGGGTGCCGAGGTCGGTGGTGAAGCTGCGCACCAGCTGGTCGTTCTGCAGCGTGCGCAGCAGGCCAGCGGAAGACGCCGGAACATGGGCGACGCGGATGATGCGGCCGTGGACGAAGCCGTGCTCCTCCCGCCGCGTGGAGGACGGGGAGACTTCCACGCGCAAGCCCTCCGCCAGCCGCTTGCCGTCCTGCGCGGTGACATAGAGGATGGCGACAGGCCCGCCGGGGCCGGACGCCGGATCACGCTCGATGGTCAGCAACGGCGTACCGCGCTGCACCACCTGTCCCTCATTCACCTTCGCCTCCACCACGATCCCGGAATACGGCGCGAGGACGGCGCCAAGGCGTAGCAGTCGGTCGCGCAGCGCCTGTGCCTGGCGGCCGGTTTCGTCCGCCCGGCGCTCAGCCTCCATTGTCTCGCGCTCGCGCTGGGTACGCTTCAGCGCCTGGTCGAGGACCAGCTGCTCGCGCTCATTGCGCGCGGCGGCAATCTGCTCGCGCACCTGGAACACCTCGACGCGGGCGAACAGCGCGCGGTCGCGGTTCACCAGGTTCTGGCGCGACAGTCCCTGCAACACGTCCTCGCGCTGCATCATCATGCCGAGCCGCTCCTCGAGCAGGCGCAGGTTCTGCGTCAGCGCCGCGTCACGGGCGATGCGGAAGGCATCCGCGGCGGCTTCCTCGCGCCGGTGGAAATCCAGCAACTCCCGCCGATGGCGGGCGGCATCGGTGGCCTGGCCCTCCGCCAGCGCCAGTTGCAGCCGAACCTCCGATTGATCGACCCGTGCCACCGGCATGCCGGCTTCGACCCGGCTGCCGGGACGGGCGGCGAGGGATTCGATGCGGCCGTCCGTATCGGCGACGATGTCGACCACTCCGCCTGGCGGCAACAGGATGCCGCGCCCGGACACCTTGACAGGAACGTCGACGAGCGAAGCCCAGACCAGCCCGACCAGGGCCAGTCCAAGCAGCCCGCCGCCGACACCCCAGGTCCAAGGCCGCATGACACGCAGGGCTTCATCATACCGGTCCGGTGCCGCCGCTTCAGCTACGGCCTCTCGGCGGAAGAGAGCGGGCGGCGTTGGCATGGATGGATCTCCGGGCGGCATCTCAATACTAAGCATCTCGCCCGGGGTGGATGAGGATTCCCATTGGAATGGACTGATTCGCTGATAGATAAAACCTAGCGTAGAACTTTCAATCCCATGTTGTCGAGCCGAACCCTCCTCGTTAGGTTTGCCTGAGACGCAGTCGGGAGAACAAAACGATGTCCAGCCAGGGTCCGCAGGAAATCAGGAAAGAGACGCTTGATGGTGTCGTTGGCGGGTTCAGGGAGCAGTCCGGAGGTTCCGGCAACGACACCCTGGTGGGCGGGGACGGCAGCGACAAGCTGATGGGCTCGAACAACTGGGCGCCGGGTTCGGACGGCAACTGGCAGCCCGTGGGCAGCGGCAGCGACAACCTCAGCGGTGGCGGCGGGACCGACGAACTGCATGGCGGCGACGGAGACGACCTGCTGCGGGGCGGCGCCGGGCACGGCGACAAGGTGTTCGGCGGTGACGGCCACGACGTTCTGTTCTGGCGGACCGGCGATGGCAACGACGAACTGCACGGCGGCCCGGGTGCCGATACCGTAGTGGTCGAAGGCGCATCCGTGCAGCAGGTGCTGAATGGCCTGCAGGTCAATGGCATCGGCTACACGCTCGTCGAGAACCGCATCGTGTTCAATGGCCCGACGGACGGCCAGATCACCCTGAACGGCGAGACCGTCCGCTTCTTCGGAATCGAGCAACTCACCATGCCGGATGGCCATTCCGCGCAGCCGCCCCCGCCCCCTCCGCCGGCGCCCACGGGCGGCGACGTTGTTACCGGCACGGCGGGTGCTGACAACCTGGCGGGTTCCAATACCTGGGGTGCAGGTAGCGACGGATCCTGGCAGCCCCAGGGCAGCGGCAACGACTCGTTCCTGGCGGGTGCCGGCAATGACCAGGCACATGGCGGCGACGGCGACGACACCTTCCGCATGGGCACGGGCGACGACAAGGCGTTCGGCGGCGACGGCAACGATACCTTCGTCTGGAGCGCGGGCGACGGCAATGACGAGTTCCACGGCGGCCCAGGCCACGACTCAGTCGTCGTCGAGGGTACGCCCTTCAGCAGCCTAACCTCGCATAGCATTGCCATGTACGAGGGCGGGTCCTACCGGTTCGAGGGGAACTCGATCGTCTTCAACGGACCGTCGAACGGCCAGATCACCCTGAACGGTCAGGTCGTGAAGTTCTTCGGGATGGAGCGGATCAACTTCACCAACGCCTGATCACCGTCTTGCCAGTCAGCGCGCGGCCCTGAGGGCCGCGCGCCAGACGCGAAGAAAATTGCCCGACCACAGCAGCGCCAATTCCCGGGGCCCGTAGCCGCGCCGAAGCAGTTCTGCACTGACGGCACCGGTCATCGACGCGTCTTCCCATCCGGGAACGCCGCCGCCGCCATCGAAGTCGGAGGAAAGCCCTACATGGTCGATGCCGATCCGGCGAACGGCGTAGTCGACATGGTCCACATAGTCGGCGAGCGTCGCCGCCGAAGTGCCGTTGGGATGTGGCGCGCGCAGGAACCCGCCGACGGCGGTGATCTGGATCAGGCCGCCCACATCCCGAAGCGCGTCGAGTTGGGCATCATCCAGGTTGCGAGGATGGTCGCGCAGGCTGCGGCAGCAGGCATGGGTGGCGACGATCGGCGTGCGCGACAACTCGGCCGCCTGCAGCATGGCGCTGCGAGCGACATGCGAGACATCCACGATGAGGCCGACGCGGTTCATTTCCTGGATCGCGGCGCGTCCCAATGCCGAAAGGCCACCGTGCAGGATTTCCGAATCGCCAAGGTCCCGACGCGGTCGTGCCGCGTCCGATAGCGCATTGTGCCCATCATGCGTCACCGTCAGGTAGATGGCGCCAAGGCGGCGCCAAAGAGCGAGACGACCGAGATCCTCGCCCATGGCGTAGCCATTCTCGACCCCAAGCAGGATGGCAAGGTCACCGGCGGCGGTGCAGGATTCAAGCTGGTCGGGCGTCGTACAGACGCGCCGGCGCAGCGGAGCATCGCCTTCCGTAGCGGCGATGGCCCTCAGCATCGCTTCCGCGCGCACGCCGGCTTTTGCATGGCCCTCCGCGGTCAGCGGCCCCTGCGGCACGAAGGCAATGAAGACAACACTCTTTAATCCGCCAGCCTGCATTTTTGGAAAGTCGACGCGCCGCGTCGTGGCCCCGGCCGGATCGGGTGTGTCTGGCCACGGGATGTCGACATGGGTGTCGAGCGTCAAGGTCGCCGCGTGAATGGCGGCATGGCGTTCAGTCTCACCGGTTGGGTCGGCCTGGATAACGTTCATGCCCTGGACGCTGGCCGGACGATGCGCCTTCGTCAACTGCCAAGCCTCGCTGGTCAGGCGAGGATGTGCAGCAGCGCGATGACGCAGCCGATGATGCAGATCGGCGACAGTAGCGCCAGAACCGACCTTACCGGATAAGGTTCTCCCACAGCCCAGGTTGACCCCGGCGCACGCTCCGGAATCGCGATAGTCGCTGGATAGGTCAGTACGCGGCGGCGCCGCGCCGGCGCCGGCGGAAACGGGATCACGTTCGCAGAGCGCCTCGGTGCCCGAATGGCCGGGATCACCTCTGGCTGGCCGAGGGACCAGATGGGGATGGTCTGGCGAGCTCTCGCTGTGGCTTGTACCGGAATTGCCTGATGCTCCCTTAAGCCCGCCCTGGTCGACCAGCTTTCGGATTGCACTGAGCAAGGTCCGTGCCTTGCCGAATGCAACAGTTGCATAATGGCATCAGCCCTGCGGACTTCGCGCTGCGTCGATCAGGCTTCGCATCCGGCGCACCGCGGATGGCAGGCCCTCGAAGATGCTCTGGCTGATCAGGAAGTGCCCGATCGACACCTCCGAAACCTCGGGGAGGGCGGCAATTCCGGCGATGCAGTCAAAGTCCAGACCGTGTCCCGCATGGCAGAGCATACCAGCCGCCTCGACCGCCTTGGCACCTGCCGCCAGCCGGGCGAGGTGAGCAGGGCGGTCGGACGGCTTGGCATCGGCATAGCCGCCGGTATGCAGTTCGACGCAGCGTGCCCCGATCCGGGCCGCGGCCTCGATCTGCGCCGGGTCCGCTTCAACGAAGATCGAGGTCCGGATGCCGCCGTCGTTCAGCCGCCGGACCATATCCGCGAGGTCGTGACCGCCTTTCACCACATCCAGCCCACCCTCGGTGGTCAGCTCCTGCCGCTTCTCCGGCACCAGGCAGACTGCCTCCGGCAGCACACGCAGAGCGATCGCGACCATCTCCGATGTCGCAGCCATTTCCAGGTTCAGCTTCGTAGGGACCTCCGCCTTCATGCGGTCGACATCGCGATCCCGGATGTGGCGCCGATCCTCCCGCAGGTGGATCGTGATCCCCTCGGCGCCAGCGGCCAGGCAGAGATGTGCCGCGGCGATGGGGTCCGGAAAGCTACCGCCTCTCGCATTTCGCAACGTCGCCACGTGATCGACATTGATAGACAGCAGGATGGGTATCACGCGGATGCTCCCCTTGAGCGGGCGGTGGCGATTTCGGCGGCCATCCGAATGGCCGCAACGAGGCTGCCAGGATCGGCCTGGTTCCGACCGGCGATGTCCAGCGCCGTCCCGTGGTCCGGGCTGGTGCGCACGATGCGGAGGCCCAGGGTCACGTTGACGCCGCCATCCATGTCGAGGGTCTTCACCGGGATCAGCGCCTGATCGTGATACATGCAGAGCGCGCAGTCATAACCGGCCCGGGCGCGAGGGGTGAATAATGTGTCCGCTGGAAGCGGACCCCAGGCATCGATCCCCGCGGCGCGAAGCGCGGCGACGGCGGGAGCCACGATCTCGATATCCTCCCGGCCCATGGTCCCCGCCTCCCCGGCATGCGGGTTGAGCCCGGCAACGACGATCCGCGGTGCCGCGATCCCAAAATCGCCGCTGAGAGCATCGGCTAGAATCCGGCCATGCTCGACGATCAGCGCCGTATCGAGCGTACGGACCGCCTCGCGCAGGGCCATGTGCACGGTTACCGGTACGACGCGGAGGCCGGGGCAGGCGAGCAACATGACCGGCGGCCGGTCGCCGCCTGCCAGCTCGCCAAGGAATTCCGTATGACCCGGATGCTGGAAGCCGGCCGCGGTCAGGACGGATTTCTGGATCGGGTTGGTGACGATGCCGCTGGCCTGGCCCGACAACGCGAGTTGCACTGCCGTCTCAATGGAGTGGATGACGGACGGAGCATTGGCCGGGTCGGGTTGCCCGGGTCGCGCGCGCACCGGCAGCTTGATCGGAAGAACGGGCAATGCCTCGCGAAAATGCCGGCCCGCCTCGTTCGGCGCGGCGATGATTTTGATTGGGATATCCTGCAGGAGATCGGGGTCGCCGACGAAAAAGAAAGATGGACCAGCCGCGCGGATAGCGCGCCAGGCCTTTGCGGCGATCTCGCCGCCAATGCCCGAGGGTTCACCCATCGTCACGGCAAGAGAATCGGTTGTCATGAGCAGGGGCGTAGATCGGATTTCGCGCCGCCGCCAGCCGCGGCTCCGGCAGCTTGACCTGGCGCAAGGTTCGCGCTCCCCGGAAGCGCTACAGGTCGGTGATGCTTGCGAATTGCCTTCATGATCTGACGGCGTTGGGACCTGGCGGGCTCGGCCCTCTCCTGCTCGCCATGCTGGTTGCCGGACTCGCCGGAGGCGCGACGCACTGTGCCGGCATGTGCGCACCCTTCGTTCTCGCCCAGGTAACCGCCAACGCCGTACAGAATGGCAGTGGTACCCTGGCGCGCCTTTCCGGCGCGGGGCTCATCCCCTACCACCTCGGCAGGATGCTCGGCTATTCGGCGTTGGGCGCGGTCGGGGGGGGCGGGATCGGTGCGCTCAGCCAGTTGCCGGGCTTCCGGCAACTGCTCGGGATGATGCTGCTTCTCGCCGCCTTCCTGATGGTCCGACAGGCGCTCAACAAGCTTCCCTACCCATGGCGCCTCCGATTCCAGGCAATTGCCACTGCCATGACCGGCCGGGAGGGTCACGCAAGCGGCCGGTATCTGGTCGGCGTGTGGAACCGGCTCCGACGCGCTGGCCCGTGGGCCTCGCCGGCGCAGCCCGGTGTCCTGATGCGAAGCGTTTCACGGCTGCTTGCGAAGCCGACCGGCTGGAACGGAGTCGGCCTGGGATTCCTCCTGTCGGGACTTCCCTGCGGCCTCCTGTACGCAGCTCTGGCGGCTTCCGCGGCGACCGGCAGCGCCCTGGCGGGCGCCATGAGCATGCTGGCCTTCACGGTAGGTACCATTCCCTCGCTGTTCGGTGTCGCCCTGCTGGGTCGGTTCTTCCTTCGCGGCAGCGGCAACACCCTCCGGATCGCTGGCGCCGCGCTGTTCCTGGTGAACGGTGGGGTGCTGATGGCCATGGCCGCTCGCCTGCTCGGTTGATTCGGACATCCCACAGCACGCGTTGACGTGATTTCAACCTGCTTGGCCTCCTGCTGTCTCGACCAGGAGGGGCTTTGGAATGTCTGTCTCGATCGGCGGCACCGTCCCCGACGTGATCCAGGAGAATTCGCGGCCTGGCGAGTGGGTCGCCTACCTCACATTCCCCGCCGAGGTCACATCGGCCGCACTGGCTGGTCCGGACGCTGGACGCTTCGCTTCCACCTTCAGCCCCAGTCGCCGGTTGATGACCATCACGACCCACCAGCAATTCGACGCGGAGCAGTTTGCGCCCGGGAGGATCTTTAGCCTCGGTCTTACCGTCGAGATCGCCTCGGTCTGGACGGCGCTGCCGGGCAATCATGCGGTCGCACTTCTCGATGTGGACGACACGCCACCGCAGGACCTGCGCTTCTTTTCCGGCGGCGTGGTGCTGGCGACGGATGTCGCCGCCCCGATCGGCAGTCTGATCGCCGATGACCCGGATACGAACGGTCCTCTCGCATACCGTGTGGCCTGGCCAGACGCCGCCTTCTTCGAGATCGTCGGGTCGGACCTTCGCCTGCGGCAGGGAGTTGATCTTGTTGGCCTTGGCGGAACGGTGCGGGAGGTGCTGATCGAAGTCTCGGATGGACGCAACACCTCCGCCTTTCTCCTCCCCGTCACCGTTCTGCAGCCCGGCCCGCTCCCGGCTTTTGCCGTCATGGACGGCACCTTCGTTGACGACCGCCTGGAAGGTATTGAGGCAGCCGACGCAATCTTCGCGCATACGGGGGACGACGAGATCCTCGGCAGGGGTGGTGCTGACAGCCTGCACGGAGGCGAAGGGGCAGATGTCCTGTACGGGGGTGAAGGCGCTGACACCCTGCACGGCGACAACGGCCCCGATCGGCTGGATGGAGAAGCGGGCGACGACAGGCTGTTC
>NZ_JBNXUN010000034.1:0-22547 GCF_050563525.1 Falsiroseomonas sp. HC035 | reverse complement strand
ATCGATCAGGCCGGCCATGCGCACCAGGGGATGACGGCGGTCGACGAGGTTCACCAGGGCCGAGCGGAAGAGTTCGGGCTGCTCGGACGGCGGCGATACGGGCTGCATCGGCAGGCTCCTGCGCGGCGACGCGCCACGGAATCACGCCGTCGCGGCAACTTCAACAGGGGAGTGGTTTCGCAAGGTTTTCGCCAGTTCCGGGCCGCGGCCTTGCAATCGCAGATACTTACGAAAGCCAGAAAGCCGAAAAATCTTGGGGACTTCAGCGTTGTTCACGGCTGACATGCTACGCGCGCCGGCCGTGCCCGCGACTTCGAAGATGGGTTCCGCGGATTGGTGCGCTGAACCTTATTCGGCCGGCGCCGCCCCCGCTCCATAGCGTATCGAGACCAGCCCGATGCCGGCATGGCGCGTCGCCGACGGGCGGTTGGCGGCCAGGATCGGGCTGACGCGCCCCATCAGGCGATCGGGCGGCAGCGCCGGTTCCACGACGTAGTTGAGCGAGCGCACGGCGAATTCCGCGCCCGCTTCCGGCAGCGGCAGCACCAGTTCCTGCGTCTCGCCCGGCGGCACCGCGGTCTCGAAGGTGCCGCCGCCGGCCATGACAAACTGCGTCCGCAGAACCGGGCCCGGCACATTTGCACCGCGCAGGGTGAGCACGACCGATTGCGCACCGGGCCTCGGCGGCAGGCGGAGTGACGCCTTGTTCGGCTCGACCCGCACGCCCCAATCCTCCACCCGCGCCCATCCCTGGCGGAGGTAGCGGCAAAGCTCAGGGTAGAAAGCCCTGCCGATCGCGATGCCCTCCGGCGGAGGCGGCGTATCCGCATGCCCACGCTCGCCCAGCGGATCCCAGCAATCCGCACGGTGCTCGAGGTAATGCGCCGCGTATTCGGGCGACACCCGCGGATGCGCGGCGGCAAAGACGAGGGCCAGGTAGAAGAGGCCGATCGCGGCGGTGGCGCCGAGTTTCAGGACAGTGGACAGACCGGCGCCCCTCACATCAGCAAACTCGACTCGATAAACCATGTATTAAGCAGGAAGGCCTGTAGCGCCAGCGCGACTAGAGCGAGGCCGATCAGCACCGCGCGCTTGCGGATGCGGTCCATCACATCGCCGAGCACGAGCAGGAAGATCGGGTTGGCGGTGACGTAGCGTGGGACTGAGGTCTCGCTGGTCATCAACGCCAGCACCACCACGCTGCCGAGCAGCCAGGCCTCGAGCACGTGCCGGCGGCTCAGCAGCCAGAGGCTGGCCATGCCCGCGACGACCGCGAAGCTCGCGGAATAGGAACGCGGGGCCGGGATGTCCGGATTCAGCATCAGGTGCCAGTCGTTCTTGGCGATGGCCCAGTAGAAGGTCTTCATGGGATTGATGAAGACGCGATCCCAAGCGACCTGCACGTGGGAGAACGCGAGCGCATCACCGGTAAGCCAGTAGAGATAGGCCATGTAGCTTGCGATGCCGAGCGGGGCGAGCGCCAGCGGCAGGCCGCAATCCGCCAGCAGCTTCAGCCGCTCGCCCCAGGTCATGTCGCGCCGGAGTGTCCGCCTCGCATGCAGTGCGCGGTCGACGACGAGATAGGGGATGGCGAGCACGCCGGTCGGCCGGGTGGCGCTGAGCAGGGCGGCGGACAGGCCGGCGCCGACCGCATGGCGCGCCTGCACCGCCAGCAGCAGCAGAACCGTGGTCAGCAGGTAGGTGCTCTCGGAATAGGGCATCAAGAAATACAGGCTGAAGGGATAGACGGTCAGCAGCACCAGCCAGGGCAGGTTCTGCACGCCGGGGCCGCGCGTCAGCCGGCGGTAATGGCAGGACAGCACCGCGAAGGCGCCGAAGCACAGCAGGGAGACGATCGTGCCGCTCCAGAAGGCGGTCGCGCCACTCACCGCCTGAAAGATCTGGCCCAGCACCGGGAACAGCGGGAAGAAGGCCCAGTTGGCAAAGTTGTGGTAGGGCCGCATGCGGGGCACGGGATCATACCCGTTCGTCATGGTGTGCAGGTACCACTCGCAGTCCCAGCGGCAGAGGCCGAGCTCGGCCCCACCGTAGCTCTGGGCGGCCGCCACATAGACCGCGAGCTTGGCCAGGATCAGCCCGGCGACGATCGCACAGAGCCATAGGATCGGGCGGGCAGGCGCGGACCATCCGGCGCGGCGATCTGCCGACCAAGCGATTTCCGCCAGGCCAAGCGGGCCTGCTGCCAGCGCGTCATGCCTTGAGCTCATCGTATCCCGATAATTCACTTCGCGCGTTACAAACCAAGAAAAGCGCCAGTGGGCAAGTACTTTTTCAGACAAGATCGTGCGCATAATAATTGGTGAAGACAGACAAATCGTTGATCGATTGGATCCGGCGTCGTTTATCGCCTCAATTCGGCCAAACTTCCCGCTTCTTCCATTCAATTAGCGCAAAACTCCTTTCTTCATTATCCGCATTCATTCAAAGAGGATGATCAATTGACCAGGAATCAAATCGACCAGAGTCTCCCCGCCAGCTTGATCGGGCTGGTGCGCTTCGTCGCCTACCACCGGGTCAGCACCGGACGACAGGGCCGGTCCGGTCTCGGTCTCGACGCCCAGCGCAAGGCGGTGACGCGCCACGTCGCCACCGCCACGGTCGCCGCCGCGTTCCAGGAGGTCGAGAGCGGCAATGGGAACGACAGGCCGCAGCTCGCCGCGGCCCGCGCCGCTTGCCGCGCGCAGCGCGCGACGCTGCTGCCCGCCAAGCTCGACCGCCTGGCGCGCAACGCGCGCTTCCTGCTCCGCGTCGTCGAGGGCAGCGGGGAGGGGGCTTTGTGTTCTGCAAACTGCCCACTGTGCCGCCCGGCTTGGCCGGCAAGATCCTGGTGACGCAGATGGCCGCCGTCCTAGAACTCGAGGCTGGCCTGATCAGCCAGCGAACGCGCGCGGCCGCGGCGGTGAAGCAGGAGATTGCGCGGGCCCGCGCCGCCGACGTGCTGTCCTATGTCAAGGCGGCGCGGCGTGCAGGTGCGACGACGCTGCGCCAACTCGCCGCGGCGCTTACCGCACGCGGCGTGCCGACACCGGTCGGCGGGCGCGCTTAGCACCTCAATAAATCAAGTGCGCCAGTGGAGCTGACCGAGGCTGACTCGGCGCGCCTTGCAGAGCCACCTGTCTGGCAGCCTTGCTTGGGCCAAACAGCCTTCCTCCAATTGTCTACGCGGCTTGCGGGTGACCTGCCCCGGATTGGGGAACCACGGGCTATGAGAGACTTGGCCCGTGTTCCGGCCTTGCCGTCTGACCCTGCTGAAGCGGAGCGTAGGCGGGGCCAGACGGCAAGGGCAACACCGCTTCCGGCGCCGGCGGCCGGTGGTCCAGTGCGCTGCGTGGCCTGACCGTGTAGCAGTGCCGCCATCGAAGGGTAGCCGCCCGCCGTCAAAGCGGGCGACCAGGGGCTTGCCGCAGACCGGTGACAGGCCGGGCAGCGGCAGCGTGATTTCGACTTTGGCGGGCATGGTCCCTGCAACCGGCTGGCTTCGGGTGTCGCAGCCGAAATCTGTTTCCGATCAACGGCTTGCATCTCGCCCGTCAGCCCGCGTGAATGATCCGGGCTAGGCCGGTCGCCCTGGCAGGTCCATCGCCTCCAGTTCCCGTCGTGCCGCCTCTACATGCCGGCGCATCAGCATCTCGGCCAACTCGCCATCCCGGTCGCGCAAGGCAGCGCAGATCCGCAGGTGATCGTCATAGGCGCGCAACGCGCGGTCCGGCTTGTGACTCGTGTGGAAGCGAAAGAGACGAGTGAGTGAATAATAGTCGTGGCAGAGCAACTGCTCCAGGCGCCGTGACTTCGACAGCGCTGCCACGGCGAAGTGAAAGTCGAAGGCGCCATGTTCCTGAAAGTAGGACTCGCCGGAACGCACCCGCGCATCGGTGGCGTGCTCATGCAGTAGCGCTTCCAGCGCGGTGAGCTCGACGTCCGTCGTGCGCTGTGCCGCGAGGCGGCAGGCCAGGCCTTCGAGATTGGCGCGGATCTCGTACAGCTCGATCAGGTCCTGCCGATCCAGCGCCACGACGCGAACGCCGGCATGCGGCAGCCGTACCACCAGGCCGCGACCTTCAAGCCGCCGCAATGCCTCTCGCAACGGTCCGCGGCTGATTCCGTAGCGCGCGGCGAGCGTCTCCTCCCCCAATCGAGTACCCGGCTGGAATTCACCGGTAACGATGGCGTGTTCGATGCTGGCGAAGGCGCGGTCGGCATGTGTCTGCGGCACCAAGCTGAGCGTGCCCGCCTCATCCAATGCCATGGCGCATGACCCATTCCGCAGCAGCCAGCAGCCTCGCTTCCTCCCCCGGCCTTGCCAGCAGTTGTGCCCCGATCGGCAGTCCGTTCGGCCCCGCCATAAGCGGCAGGGACAGCGCTGGCAGGCCGAGCACCGTCCAGACGGCGCAGAACTGGAAATCGCCCGTCGCGCTGCCTTGCGGCGCCTCTCCGGCCGCGGCGGCGGCCAGCAGCACATCGTTTCCAGCGAACAGGCTCGCGATATCGCCGCGCGCCTGCATCGCCTGCTGCGAGGCGGCACGATATTCCGTATGGCTGCAGGCGCGACCATGGGCAATCCGCCCCTCGCGCAGCGTGGTGCTGATGCGCGCCCAGTGGTGCTCGATCTCATGGGTGAAGTTGCGGAGGAACTCGAAGCTGGAGATGGCCTGATGCGCCTGCGAAAGCCGCAGGAAGGTTGCGCTGACGGCCACGTCCGAGACCTCCGCGCCGGCCTCCGACAGATGCAGCGCCAGCCTGTCCAGGCGCTCGGCCGTGCCTGGATCCATCCGCTCCGCCAGATGGCCGCGGCAATAGCCGATGCGCGGTGCGAAGGGCTGCGGCACCGCGGCCACGGGCACGCCGCGCAGCGCGTCGAAGGCCAGGGCGATATCGGCGACGGAGCGGGCGAAGACGCCGATGCGGTCGAAGGACTGCGCGGCGGTGCGCACGCCCGAAAGCGGGATCTCGCCCAGGCTCGGCACGAAGCCCAGCACGCCGCAGAATGAGGCCGGGCGGATGGTGGAGGAGGTGGTCTGCGTGCCTAGCGCCAGCGGCAGCATCATCGCGGCGACGGCGGCGGCGGATCCGGAGGAGGAGCCCCCCGGCGTGCGCGTGGAGTCGTGCGGATTGCGCGTCGGCCCCGGGTGGATGTTGGCGAACTCGGTGGTGACCGTCTTGCCCAGCACGACGGCACCGGCCTTCCGCGCCAGGGCGACGCATGCGGCATCCGCGGCAGGCTGGTGTCCCTCGTGGATGGGGGAGCCATATCCGGTCGGCATGTCCGCCGTGTCGATGATGTCCTTCACGCCGAGGCCGGCACCGGCCATCGGCAGCGTGGCGCCACGTCGGTCCAGCGCATCGGCAGCGGCGCGGGCCGCTTCGGCGGCAAGATGCGTGAAGGCCATGACCTCCACCTCCCGCCGCGCCACCTGCTCCAGGCAGGCCTCGATGACGGCGCGGGCGGTGGTTTCGCCGCGTGCCAGGCGATGCACCACCTCGGTCGCCGTCAGCTCGTTCAATCTCGGCGCCGTCATCGGTCTGCTGTCCCTGGTTCCGGTGGCTGCTAATGCCTGGCCGCCCGCACTTCAAGCACCGGTCAGCCCGGCGTTGCACCGGAGGCCCGCACGATTGGCGCCCACTTCGCCGTCTCCGCCCTGATGAAGGCGCCCAACTCCTCCGGCGAGGAGGGCGTCGCCTGGATGGCGCGTGCACCAAGCGCGGCGACCAGTTCGGGATCCCGCAGGGCTGCGGTGGCTGCGCCGTGCAGCGCCGACAGGACGGGTTCAGGCAGGCCACGGGGCGCCATCAGGCCACTCCAGTCCTGCATGTCGAAGTCACCGAGGCCAGGCGTCTCCGAGACCGCGGCGATGTCCGGTAGGAGCGGGCTGCGCGCCTTGGTGGAGACCGCCAGCATGCGCAGGCGGCCACTCTCGGCCAGCGCCTTGGCGCCGGAGGCCGGGGTGAAGGCGAAGTCGACCTGCCCGGTCACCAGATCCGTCACCAGCGGTGCACCGCCGCGATAGGGCACGTGCACGTTCCGCACACCCGCCATCAGGTTGAGCTGCTCGCCTGCCAGATGCCCGGCACCGCCTGAGCCGGAGGACCCGTAGTTCAGCGGCTGCTGCTTTGCCGCGGCGATCACGTCCTGCACGCTGCGCCAGGGGCGGTCCATCGGGATGGCAAGTACGTTGACGATCATTGCCACGCGCGTGATCGGCGTGAGGTCGGTCAATGGGTCGAAGCTGAGATTGCCGTACATGATCGGGTTGATCGAGAGCCCGCCGATCGTGCCCATCAGAATGGTATGCCCATCAGGCGGCGAGCGGACGACATATTCGGAGGCGATGTTGCCATGCGCGCCGGCGCGGTTCTCCACCACTACCGGCTGGCCAAGCTGCGCCTGCATCTTGGGCGCCATCAGCCGCGCCGCGATATCCGTCGTACCGCCTGGTGGGAAGCCGACAAGGAAGCGGATCGGCCGGCTGGGAAATCCCTGCGCCAGCACGGTGGGGCTAGCGAGCAGAGCGGGGAGGCTGGCCAGCAGGTGTCGGCGACGCATGGTCTTCACTCCTCTGTCAGGTATGGGGAAGCAGCGTGTCGCGGACCCACGCGGCGATGGCGCAAGTGTCCGCATCCTGCCCGGCGAAGCCACCGACCTGCAGGCCGAGCGGCAATTCCTCCGCCATAAGCAGCGGCAGCGCGAAAGCCGGCGCACCGAACAGGGTCCAGGGCAGCGCGTAGCTGCGCGATCCGGTGAAGGCGTGGTCCTGGATGGCGGGGCCGGAGGAGCAGAGCATCACGAAACCGTCGGTCCGGCCGATGAAATCCGCAAGCCGTGCGCGCAGCGTCACGCGATCCGCAATCGCCCGGACGTAGCGCGCTTCATCCATGCCATCGGCGCGCGCCAGCAGATCATGGATGCGTTCGCCGACCATCCCGGCGCCGTGGGCGCGATAGGCCCGCAGCGGCCACTGCGCTTCCCAGGCCAGCAGGTCGTTGGCGAATTCGTTGATCTCTCGCAGCGCCTGCTCCAGCGCCGCGGTCGCGGGGTCGTTGCCGGCCGTCAGGATGCGCACGCCGCTGCGTGCCAGCACATCGATGGCGACCTCGAAGGCGGCCTGCGAGGAGGCTGGCGTCTCCGCCCAGCCGAGCGTGTCCAGCCGCACCAGCGTCCGCGGCGCACGTGCCGGCGGAGCCCCCTCCGGCCCGGAAAGTGCGGGTTGCGGCGGCGTGCCGCCGGCGAAGCGGGCGATGGTGCGGGCACCGGCCCAGACATCCTCGAGGCTCGCGCCGATCACGCCGAGATGGTCCAGCGTCGGGGCCAGGGGCGCGAGTCCGCCGATATGCAGCGCGCCATGCGTGGGCTTGAGCGCGTAGGCACCGCAATAGCCGGCGGGCCGGATGGTGGAGCCGTGCGTCTGCGTGCCGAGGCCGAGCGAGGCCATGCCCGCCCCCACCGCGGCGGCGGAGCCCGAGGATGATCCGCCAGGCGTACGGCTGCTGTCATAGGGGTTGCGCGTCGGCCCCGAATTGCCGCACGCGAATTCGGTGGTCACGGTTTTGCCCAGCACCACCGCGCCTGCCTGGCGAAGCGCATGGACGCAGGCGGCATCGCGCTGCGCTCGGAAGCCCTGGAAGATCGGGCTGTTCATCTGCGTCGGCAGGTCGATGGTCTCGATCATGTCCTTGACCACCAGCGGCATGCCATCCACCGGCGAAAGCGGCTGGCCCGCGCGCCAGCGGGCACTGGAGGCATCCACCGCACGCCGCGCGGCATCCAGATCCTGTGTGACGAAGGCGGCAATGGCCGGTTCATCCCGTTCGATCGTGGCGATCCGCTCGTCGAAGAACTCGCGCGGCGAACTGCGGCCCGTGCGGAACGCGGCGGCGTTCGGCACGAAGGGACGGGCCAGGGGCCTGGCCGGGTCATAGGCGATGCGCCGCACGGGGGCTCCAGGGTCCAGCGGTGCAACGGGTAGCGGGGTGTCGTGCGGGTCGCTCACGCGGGTCTCCGGCTTGGTGTGCCCCTGCGGGCGTCTTGCGTCATCGCAATCCGATTACAAGGCTTTGTCAACAACCACGATCACGCTGACGCTGCATTCGCGCTTCATCAGCCTATTTTCCAAGCATCCGGAGCCGCCTTGCCGGGCATTGCTGCATTGACAGAGCCGAGCAAACGGCGCTTTGCTCCAGATCGTTGACAATCACCTCGTGGGAGGGGGCATCGTGGCAGGGTTCAGGGACCGCATCGGGATCGATTTTGGCGCCAGACTGCCGATCGAGGACGCCGTTGCCTGGTCCGCCGCATCCGGCGTCCGAGTCATCGACGTTCGTCTCGGCGATACCGGCAATGTCTTCGCCAGCTTCGATGCCACGCGCATCGCCGGTGTCCGCAGATCCACCGAGGCGGCCAGCATCCAGCTCGGCCTGCACACGCTTTCGGCGGTCAATTCGGCCGAGACTGCGCCCTTCCTCAGCGAGGCGGTGGATGAGTATCTGCGACGCTACATCGACCTGGCCGGCCCGCTCGGCGCCGGTTGGATCGTCATGCATGGCGGCTTCCATTTCACCGGCGACTATGAGCGCCGCATGGCGAAGGGCATCGAGCGTCTGCAGTGGCTGGGCGACTACGCCCGGTCGCGCGGCGTCCGGCTGTTGCTGGAGAACATGAATCCGGAGCCCGCCGATGCCGAGGTGCGCTACCTCGCCTGCGATGTCGAGGAATGCCGCCAATACTTCGACCGGCTTGACGCTGCTGCTATCGGCTGGACCTTCACGGCCAACCACGCCCACATGCTGCCTGTCGGCATCGCAGGTTTCTTCGAGGCCTTCGGTCCCGCCCGCCTGGAGGAAGTGCGCCTGGCCGACAATCGCGGCGGCAAGGAGGAACACCTGAAGCCGGGCGATGGTACGGTGGATTTCGAGGCGACCTTCGCGCTGATCGAGGGTGCCGGCTACGGAGGCCACTACATGCTCGCCTACGGCACAATTGAGGAGATGCGCGAGGGACGTGAGGAACTCGCCGCGCGTGCGGTCCGCGCGGGCATCGCCGCGGCCTGAAAGGTTAGAAGGGCCAGGAAGGAAGGACATTCGCACATGGCCAAGAAGGTCATCATCATGGCGCGCATCAACGAATACGCGCCGCGCGACCGCAATCCGCACATCCCTTTCACACCAACGGAGATCGCGGAGACCGCGGCCGCCTGCGCGGCCGAAGGCGCTTCGATCGTGCATTTTCACGCACGCAATCCCGATGGCTCACCGAGCCATGATCCCGAAATGTACCTCGAGATCATCAGGGCCATCCGCGCGCGCAGCGACATCCTGATCGACTGCACGCTGGGCCAGAACACCATCAAGGGCGATGCCGCGCGCGCCGCGCACATCGCGCGCATGCAGGGCGGTCCCGCCAACCGTGCCGACATGGCGGCCATAGACGTAGGCAGCACCAATATCGATGTGTACGACGCGCAGGCGAAGCGCTTCACCACCACCGACAAGACCTATGTCAACACCATGTCCACCTGCATGTACCTGGCGTCGGAGATGGACAAGGTCGGCGTCAAGCCGCACCTGACCTGCTGGGCCATTCCCTTTCTCCGCGCAGCGGATGCGCTGATGGACATGGGCGTGTTCCAGGAGCCCGCCTATGTCCAGTTCGCCTTTTGCGAGGGCGGTATCGTCGGCGGGCATCCCTGCACCATCGCCAGCACGCTCGCCTTCCTCGACGTGTTGCCGCCTGGCCGCCGTATCGAATGGACGGTGACCTGCAAGGAGGGAAACTTGCTGCCGGCCGCCGCCGTCGCGCTGGAGCGCGGTGGACATCTTTCGCCCGGCATCGGCGACTATCCCTATCCGGAACTCGGCTGCCCCACGAACGCGGAGCTGGTCCGCTTCTTTGCCGGCCTGGCGCGTGGCTTCGGGCGGGAGCCGGCAACGCCGGCCGAGACCCGCGCCATGCTCGGGATTCGTGCCTGATCCCTTCGCGGCACGCCGCTTGCTTGATCTTCGAGGTGACCATGACGAAGAAGCTCATCATCAATGTGCGCCTGAACGAGTGGGAGAAGCGCGGGCCCAATCCGCACATCCCCTATTCGCCGCGCGAGATCGCCGAGGACGCGGCACGGTGCAGGGAGGCCGGCGCCTCCATCGTTCATGTCCACGCACGCGGGCCGAATGGGGAGCGCAGCCACAGCCCGGAGCTCTACGCCGAGATCACGAAGGAAATCCGCGCACGCAGCGACGTCCTGATCCACACCACGCTGGGCAATGTCTATCTAGAGGGCGAGGCGGAGGATCGCGTGAAGCATGTTGCGGCCTCGAAGCCGGACATCGCGACGATCGACATCGGCAGCACCAACATGGACCGCTACAACCCGGCCGAGAAGCGCTGGGAGACGACGGACAAGGTCTACCAGAACAGCATCGAAAGCTGCATGTTCTTCGCCCGCACCATGAAGGAGCTGGGCGTGAAGCCCAGCGTCGGCGTCTGGACCGTGGCCTTCATGCGGGCCACGGCGGCCTTCATCGAGATGGGGCGTCTGGACAACCCGGCGCTGGCGAAGATTCCGCTCTGCGGCGGCGGCCGGCTGGCCGGGCATGAGGCGACGCCGGCCGGCCTCGCCGCCTTCCTGCACGCCATTCCACGGGATGAGAGCATTCAGTGGGCGGTCTGCACCAAGCACGCCAACATCTTCCCCTGCGCCGCCATGGCGATCGCGGAAGGCGGCCATGTTGCGCCGGGGCTTGGCGACTACCACTACCCGGAACTCGGCTGCCCGACCAACGCCGATATCGTGCACCGCATCGCCCGCATGTCGCGCGACATGGCGCGAGAGGTCGCGACGCCGGAGGAGGCGCGCGAGATGCTGCGCATGCCGTCCGGCTGATCAGTCCCATCATCGAGGAGGTACCCGACGATGTCCGCACCCCGCCCACGCCGCAGCCTTCTGGCCGCCTGCGCCCTGCTTCTGTCCCTGCACCCGCTGGGCGCCAGCCCCAGGGCGCAGGCGGCGCCCGAGCTGCGCATTGCGGTGGAGGCGGATATCACCTCGACCGATCCGCATTTCCACAACCTCGCGCCGAACAAGGCCGTTGCCGCGCATTTCTTCGACCCGCTGATCCTGCAGGATGCGCAGCAGCGGCTCCAGCCGGGCCTCGCCGTGTCCTGGCGCGCGATCGACGACACCACCTGGGAGTTCAAGCTGCGGCAGGGCGTGACCTGGCACGATGGGTCGCCCTTCACCGCCGATGACGTGGCCTTCACCGTCGGGCGCGCGCCGTCTGTGCCGAACAGCCCGTCCTCCTTCGGGCTGTATCTGCGCCAGATCGCCGAGACCACGGTGGTGGACCCGCACACCATCCGCTTCCGTACCAACAGCGTCTTCCCGCTGATGCCGGTCTACCTCAGCACCTTCGGCATCGTCTCCCGCAAGCATGGCGAGGGCGCGAGCACCGCCGACTACAACAGCGGCAAGGCGATGATCGGCACCGGCCCCTATCGCTTTGTGTCGTGGCGGCAGGGCGAGAGCATCGTTATGCAGCGCAATCAGGATTACTGGGGCGGCACGCAGCCCTGGGGCACCGTGACCACGCGCTTCATGCGCAGCACGGCATCCCGGGTCGCGGCGCTGCTGTCCGGCGATGTCGACCTGATCGACGCGCTGCCGACAAGCGATATTGCCCGTGTGGAGCGGGATACGCGCTTCCGCGTCAGCCGTGCCGTCTCCAACCGCAACATGTACGTCTTCGTCGATCACCTCGAACGCGCCTCCCCCTTCGTGCGCGACCGGCAAGGCCAGCCGATGACGCAGAACCCGTTCCGGGATCTGCGCGTGCGCCAGGCGGTGAGCCTGGCCATGAACCGCGAGGCCATCGTCTCCCGCGTCATGGATGGTGCGGCGGAGGCGACGGGCCAGGTGATGCCACGCGACTGGTTCGGCTGGACGCCCACCCTGCCAGCCCCTCCCTACGATCCGGCGGCTGCGCGGCGCCTGCTGGCGGAGGCGGGCTTTCCGAATGGCTTCAACCTGACCATCCACTGCTCCAACAACCGCTACGTGAACGACGAACGCATCTGCCAGGCCATCGGCCAGATGCTGACGCGCATCGGCATCCAGACGGAGGTGCAGGCGCTGCCGTTCGCCACCTGGATCGCCGCCGCGAGCCGGCAGGACTACTCGATGCTCTTCGGCGGCTGGGGCATCGATACGGCGGAGCCGTCCTCGCCGCTCGGCTCCCTGCTGGCCACCTATGACCGTGCGACCGGGCGGGGCGCCTCGAACCGATCGCGCTATTCGAACCCAGAGGTGGATCGCCTGGTCGAGCGGGGGCTGGCGACCCTGGATGACGAGCAGCGCCGGCAGATCTTCATCCGCGCGACAGAGATCGCAATGCGTGACGTTGGCCTCGTGCCCATGCACCATCAGGTGAACCTGTGGGGGGTGAAAGCTGGATTGCAGCACACCGCACGGGCAGACGAGTGGACGCTGGCCACCAGCGTGCGCCCCGCAGATTGAGCAGGTCGCGCTACACTCCGGATAAGCGGGAAGGCTCTCGCTGGCGGAAGAGGTCGTGTTCCTGGGCGTGGTGTAGGAGCTGATCGCTGGGCTTGAGGCGGTCACCGCGTTGGTTCGTGGCAGGGTTGGGTTGCTGACACTCAACCCCTGACCTGGAACTGACCGCGATGACTGACGAGACGGTGGCCCTTCGAGGCCTTCTGGGTTGAACGCGCTGCGTTCAGCGTCCGCCGACACCGTCCGAGGCAGTGCCTCGAACCCTCCTCGAGATGATCGGCTTTGCCGCCGAGCGGCTGGTGGAATTCGAGTTGGTCGAGCTGACCGGCGCTGCCCATTTGGAGCGCAGCCCTGACCGGCTGGTGCAGCGCAATGGCTTTCGCGAGCGGGACTGGCAGACGCGCGCCGGGACCGTGGACTTGGTTGGACGCAGTGCGTCGAACCCCAAGGCTCCGGCGCGGCTCCTACTTCCCCGCCTTCCTGAAGCCACGGCGGTTGGCTGAGAAGGCGCTCACCGCCCTGATCCAGGAGGCCTACGTGCACGGTATCTCGACGCGCTCGGTGGACGACCTGGTGCGCGCCATGGGCATGCATGGCGTCAGCGAAAGCCAGGTGTCGCGGCTGTGCGCCGAGATCGATGACCGTGCCCGGGACTTCCTGACGCGCCCCATCGAGGGCGACTGGCCGTACCTGTGGCTCGACGCCACCTACGTGAAGGTCCGAGAGGCGGGCCGCATCGTGTCCGTCGCCGTCAGCATCGGGTGCGGGCGCTCTTCTGGCTGGCCAGCCAGACCTCTTCCTCAGGGATTGCCGCCAGGTCGGCTAGGCTGGCGAGCTGGACGGGACGGGAGGAGCGAGCGGGCAGGGCAAGGGTGTCGGTCATTGCCTGACCCATACAAGTTTCGTAGCACGTGATAATTCAGTTCAACTGGACTGAGGCGGATACGGTATGAGGCAAGCCACGAAGCAGCTCCCGCGCGTGCTGCAGAAAATGGCTGTGGCTGAGGCGAGGCTGCCCTACCGCATGCAGCCGGCACCCGGGCCGGACACGGCGCCCCAGAGGCGGGTGGCTCAGCCCGAGACGAGATCGCGCGAAGGCACTTCGCTTTGCAATGCGACGCAGATCTTCCTTAGCGCGTCGATGAGCTTGTCGCGCCGGCGCTCCACCTCCTCGACCGTTGTGCCAAGTCCGATGGCCATCGGCGGGTGATCGGCCAGCGGAGGAAGCGGCATCGCGATCACGTTCTGCCCGGGCTGCACGGCGCCGCGGCTTTCAGTCCAACCCCGCAGGCGAGACGCGCGCAGGTCCTCGAGTGCTGCCGCCATGGACAGTCGGCGAGACGGGTCCGGCTGTTCCGCATTGGCGCGCCGAAGAATGCCTAGTGCCTCCGCCTCCGGCATCGTCATCAGCAACGCCTTGCCGACCGCGGCGTGGCCGATGGGCCGCATCATGCCGGCGCGCATCGTGGCCCCCGCGCCGGGCCGTCGCAGCGTCAGCATGTAGCGGACCATGGCGCCGCTCCGCATGCCAATGAGGACGGTCACCGCATGCCGAGCACGCAGCCTTTCCATCCGCCGCAGCAGGCTGCTCTCGCCGATCAGCCGGTCCTGCAGCCAGCCGCCCAGCAGCATGACGCGTAGCGTCGGCCGATACGCACGGGTCTGTGCGTCCTGCTCCAGGTAGCCGAGGCGGGCGAGGTCCTGCAGCAGGACCGAGGTGCTGGATTGCGGATAGCCCAGTTCCTGGCAAATCTGGGCCACCGTCGCGGCACGGTGCGTGCCGGCGAAGTACTCCAGAACCTCCAGCGTCCGCTGGGCGGATTTCACGACAGCCTCGCGTGGCACGACGGCCCTCCTCACCAACAAACATCACATATGTGATGGTCCACGGAAAGGCATCCGGGGTTAGGCTTTGGGCAAGCAAGCAACCGGAGGAGCCGCCATGACCACCCAAGCCTGGATCCGTCGGCGCGGCCTGCTGGCCGGAGCAGCGGGCCTGCTGGCCACACCCAGGCTGGCTCACGCCGCCTATCCGGACCGGCCGATCCGCATGATGATCCCCTATGGCGGAGGCGGTCAGACCGATGTGGTGGCGCGCATTGTGGCGGATGCCATGTCGCGGAACCTTGGTCAGCAGGTGTTGCCCGACAACCGACCCGGCGCCGCCGGTGTCATCGCCGCAGAAGCCGTGGTGCGATCTCCGGCTGATGGCTACACCATCCTGGTCGGCACCCGGAACACGCAGGCAATCAACGAGGCGCTGCGCCCCAACCTGCCCTTTGCGCATGCGCGCGACCTTGCAACAATCGGCCTCTACGCCACCACGCCCAACATCCTGCTGCTGCACAGCAGCGTGCCGGCGCGAGATCTACGCGGCTTCATCGACCATGCCCGCGCGCATCCCGGCACGCTGAACTTCGCCTCCTCCGGCATCGGCGCAACCACCCACCTCTCCATGGAACTGCTCATGGAGAAGGAGAGGTTGGAGATGATTCACGTGCCCTACCGGCAGAGCACCCAGGGCATGACCGACCTCCTGGCCGGCCGCGTCCAGGCGCGGCTCGTTGGACTGCCGGAAGCCGAGCCGGTGCGGACCGATCCGCGGATTCATGCCATCGGCGTCACCAGCCCGACCCGCGCGCCGAACTGGCCGGACGTGCCGGCCATTGGCGAGGTCGTGCCGGGCTACGAGGCGCTGAATCTGTTCGGCATCATGGCGCATGGCCAGACCCCGCCGGAGATGATCCGGCGCTTGAACCGCTCGCTGAACGAGGCACTGGCTACTGCCGCGTTGCGCGAGGCCTTTGCCCGCGTCGGCGCTGATCCAGCCGCACCCAATAGCCCGGAGCAGGCGGATGCGCAGGCCGTTGCTCAGTCCAACCTCTGGGTACCGCTGATCCGCCGCCTGAACCTATCGGCGCAATAGGCCGGCTCACAGAAAGCAGGGGAGGACGACCCATTCTCGAAGCCATCGATGCCGCCATGCCCGAGCTGCGGTCCTGGATCGGCCGCAGCCGCAGCGTGGAGGACGAGATCAGCCTGTCGGCCGTGCGGCGCATCGCCGGCATGCTGGATCAGGACCCGACGGCCTACCGGCGCGGCAGCGACTTGCCGCCGCACTGGTTCAGCCTGTTCTTCGCCGACGTGGCGCGGCAGTCCGCGCTCGGGCCAGATGGCCACCCACGCCGTGGCGAGTTCCTGCCGCCCATCCCGCTCCCGCGCAGGATGGGTGCGGGACGCCGTACCCGCATCCACGGCCAACTACAGGTCGGCGATGCCGCGACCAAGGTGATCGAGGTCGCGGCGATCGAGCCGAAGCAGGCACGGACCGGCAGCATCGTCGTGCTGACCATGCGCCAGACCATCCAGGCGCGCGGCCTGACCATTGCCGTCGATGAGTTTGACGCGGTGTACCGCGAGGCCGTGCCGCCCGGCGCGCCATCGCCCGCGACACCGGCGCTGCCCGCGCCGGACGGCGCAGCCTGGGCGGACCAGGTGGAGCTCGATGCCACGCTGGTGTTCCGCTACTCCGCGGTCACCTGGAACGCCCATCGCATCCACTACGACGCCGACTATGCCCGCAACGTCGAGGGCTATCCGGCCACGGTGCAGAATGGCGGGCTGACGATGCACCTCATCCTCGATGCCGCGCTAAAGCGCGCGCCGGGCCGCCTGCTCGGCTTCACCGCCAGGCTGCGACGGCCACTGTTCGTCGGCCAGACCATGCTCCTGGCCGGCCGCGCGCCCGATGCCAGCGCCGGGGTACATCGTGTGGCCGCCTGGGCCGCGGCACCGGATGGCACCCTTGCCGCCGAGATGGACCTGGAGTTCGCGGTATGAGCGGCGGCCCGCTCGCCGGCATCCGGATCATCGATCTCACCTCGGTCGTGGTCGGGCCGATCTGTTCGCGCATCCTGGCCGATCAGGGCGCGGACGTGATCAAGGTCGAGGCTCCCGGCGGCGGCGACCTGCTGCGCACCCTGGCGCAGGGCGCGCGCAATCCCGGGATGTCCGGCAAGTTCATCCAGTTCAACCGCAACAAGCGGTCGCTCTGCCTCGACATCAAGCATCCGGACGGCCACGCCGCGCTGCTGAAGCTGATCGCCACTGCCGACGTCTTCGTCAGCAACATCCGGCCGAACGCGCTGGACCGCGCAGGGCTGGGGTGGGAGGCGCTGCGCCAGGTCAATCCGCGCCTGGTGCATTGCTCGATCCTCGCCTTCGGGCGCGGTGGGCCCTACTTCAATCGCCCCGCCTACGACCCGATCATCCAGAGCCTGTCGGGCGTCGCCGGCACCTTCCACCGCGCCTCCGGCGAGCCACGCTTCGTGCCGATGGTGATGACCGACCACATCACCGGCCTGATCGCGGCGCAGTGCATCGGCTTCGCCCTGTTCCGGCGCGAGCGCACGGGGATTGGGGAAGCCATCGAGGTGCCGATGTTCGAGAACATGGCGTCCTTCGTGATGAGCGAGCATCTCGGCGCCGCCACCTTCGACCCTCCGGCCGGACCGATCGGCGACGCCCGCCTGCTGAGCCCGGACTATCGTCCGGTGCCGACGGAGGATGGCTACATCACCGTGGGACCCAACACCAACGCCCAGGCCTTCGCCTTCTTCGATGCCATCGGCCGGCCGGAGCTCAAGACGGACCCGCGCTTTCGCGACGCCACCTCGCGCACCGCCAACGCCGCCGCCTACCTGGAGATCAGGGCGGGCGCCATGCGCCAGCGCAAAACTGCGGAATGGCTCGCGATCCTTGGTGAGAGGGACGTGCCCGCCGCGGCCTACAACAGCCTGGACGACCTGCTGGAGGACCCGCATCTGAAGGCCACCGGCTTCTTCGCGCCGGAGGACCACCCGAGCGAGGGCCACATCCGCCGCACCGCCATACCCAACCGTTTCTCCGGCGGGATGCGCGAGAACAACCTGCCCGCGCCGCGCCTCGGCGAGGGATCCCGCGCCATCCTGGCGGAAGCCGGCTACGACGACCCGGCCATCGAGGCACTGCTCGCGGCCGGGGTGATCGCCACGGCCGCCCCGGCGGAGGATCCGGCATGACCCAGGTAGCGGATCCACCGGCGCGCTGGCGCTCGCTGCTGTTCGTGCCGGCGCTGGCGGAGCGCTTTCTCGCCAAGGCGCATCTGCGGGGCGCCGACGTCATCATCCTCGACCTTGAGGATTCGATCCTGCCGGCCCGCAAGGCGGAGGCGCGCGCCGCGCTGCCGGCCGCGGCGAGCCAGGTGGGGCAGAACGGTGCAACGGTCTGCGTGCGCGTCAACCGGCCGCTCGAGCTTGCCCTGCCGGACATCGACGCGGCGATCGCCTCGGGCGCCACGGCGCTGATGCTGCCGAAGGTGATGGGGCCGGAACATATCCGCCTGCTGTCGGAAGCGGCCGGCTCCGCCGAGGCCCGGCATAGCAGGATGCCGGGCGCCACGCGCTTCCTCGCCGTGGTCGAGACCGCGGAATCGCTGCCCGCGCTTGGCGCCATCGCAACCGCGGATGCGCGCGTGGTGGCGCTCGGCGTCGGTGGCGAGGATCTGGCGACGGAGCTGGACGCCGTGCCCTCCGCCGACAGCCTGTACCTGCCGGCGATGCTGGCGCTGGTCGCGGCGCGCGCGGCGGGCCGGCTGCCGATGGGCTCGCTCGGCGCCTTCGCCGCCTTCGACGACCCGGAGGGCTACCGCACCGCGCTGCGCCGGTCCCGCGCGCTCGGCTTCGCCTGCGCCGCCTGCATCCACCCAGCCCAGGTTGCCATCATCAACGAGATCTATGGGCCGAGCGAGCAACAGCTCGACCGCGCCCGCCGCCTGGTCGCGGCCTTCGAAGCCGCCGTCGCAGCCGGCGAAGGCGCGGTCGCCTTCGAAGGCGCGATGGTCGACCTGCCTGTCGCGGACCGCGCCCGGCGGCTCCTCGCACGGGCGCGCTAGATGTTTATCCCCCGCGGGTCGTGGGGCGGGCGCACCGGCACACCGGCGCGTTCTGCGCCATCATTGCCCCGGCCAGCACGGCGCGAGCGGCGGCGCTTCGCAGAGCGTTGTGGCGCCATGGCGCACTCCGATCGCGCTTCCCCTCTCTGCCATGGTCCATGATACTGACCTATGGCCGGCGTACAGCGGTCACGTGCCGGGAGTGGATATGGAAAATGCGGCACGCGGTCGCCACGCGGATCTGCCCGGCGTGCGGCTCTGGCTCACCGACAGTGGCGGCGAAGGCCCGCCAGTCATCCTGCTGCATCCGAACACCGGGACGAGCGCGATCTGGGAAAAGCAGACTCCCGCCCTTGCCGCGGCCGGATTCCGCGTCATCGCCTTCGATCGACGCGGCTGGGGAGGTAGCCTTTCCGTTCCCAAAACCGGCCCGCAGCCCGGCAGCATTGCCGGTGACCTCGATGCACTCGTCGATCATCTCGGCCTCCAGCGCTTCCATTTGCTCGGTGTAGCGGGCGGCGGCTTCGCCGCGCTCGACTACGCAGCCTGGCGACCGGAACGGTTGCTGAGCCTGGTTGTCGCGGCCAGCTACGGCCAGTTCGCCGAATCCGAGATCCAGGCCGTCTTCCAGCGCCTCAACACGCCGGACTTCCAGCGCCTGCCGGGCGAATTGCGCGAGATCGGCCCGACCTTTCGCGGCTTCGATCCGGAAGGCACCGCGCGCTGGGCCGCCATCGAGCACGGCGCCCGACAGCCAGACGCGGTGGCGCAGCCACTGCGGAGCCCGAACACCTTTGCCAAGCTCGCTTCCATCACCTGCCCGGTGCTGGTCCTGGCGGCGGGTGCCGACCTCTACGCGCCGCCGGCGCTGATGCGCTGCTGGGCCGCTCATCTTCCCGCGCACCAATGGGACGTGCTGCCGGAGGCCGGGCACGCCATCAACTGGGAACAGCCCGAGGCCTTCAATGCGCGCGTCATCGCATTCCTGCTGGGCCGGGCCTAGCGGACGGATGGTGGGGAGAGACGTGTGATGCCATCAGAAAACCCGACGACGGACAGGGGCGAAGAGGACGAGATGGACCGGCAGCTTCGTCAGGCCAACGCTACGGTCGGCGCATTGCCGCGCCGCCTGATCCTTGCGGTCGGCTTGGTCTGGCCTGGCCTGGCCGCCGCGCAGGCGCAGCCCTGGCCGCAGCGCCCCATCACTCTCGTCGTGCCCTTCGCGCCGGGTGGTCCGGTGGACAATACGGCCCGCCTTTTGGCGGAGGGCCTGCGCCGGCAGCTCGGGCAGCCCGTGGTCGTGGAGAACCGGCCGGGCGCAGGGGGTCTGGTGGGCACGCGCCAAGTGGTACAGGCGCGGCCGGATGGGCACACGCTGCTGCTTGGCTCCCCGGGCCCGCTGACCATCGCACCCGCGGCATCCCCGGATGCGCCGGACCCGTTGCGCGCACTGGCGCCGATCGCCTTGATTGCCGAGAGCCCGCAGTTGCTCGTTGTGCCGCCATCATCCCCCGCCGCAAACCTGGACGCATTCCTGGCGCTGGCCCGCGCCCGTCCTGGGGAGCTGAACCTGGGCTCCGCCGGCATCGGCACCACGCCGCACCTAGCGATGGAGTTGCTCGGCCGTATCGCCGGCGTGCGCTTCGAGCATGTGCCCTACCGTGGCACCGGCGCGGCGTTGCCGGACGTCATGGCTGGGAAGATCGACGCCATCTTCGGCGACATCTCCGCGGTTCTGCCGCTGGTCGAGGCCGGACAGCTCCGCGCGCTGGCGGTTACGGGACGCGAGCGGTCCGCCCTGGCGCCGTCCATCCTGTCGGCAGCCGAACTCGGTTATCCGCAGCTTCTGGTGCGGAACTGGCAGGCCTTACTGGCGCCAGCCGGCACGCCCGAGCCGGTGCTGCGCCGCGCGGCCGCTGCGGTGGCCGCAGCCCTGGAGGAGACGACACTGCGTGCAGCCCTCGCTCGCCAGGGGAGCACGCCGGGTCGCGGAGGGCCGGATCAGCTCGCGGCGTTCCTGCGCGAGGAGCGGACGACCTGGGAGCCGGTGGTCCGCGCGATCGGCCTCGTGCTGCAGTAACACCCCATACGGCTGCTGCTGCAGCCGGTCACATCCCCTGCCGGTGCACGACGCGTCCGCCGAGCAGGGTCATCATGGCACGCGTCTCGCGGATCCGCTCCGCCTCGACCGCCAGGATATCCTGGGACAGCACGACGAGGTCGGCGAACTTGCCCGGCTCGATCGAGCCGAGTTCCGCTTCGGCACCCAGCAGCACGGCGTTGTTCCGCGTGTAGAGCCGCAGCGCCTCACGCGCGGTGATTGCCCATTCCGGGCCGAGGCGGTAGCCAGGCAAGGTGCCACGCGTGGTCATCCACCACATCGACTGGAACGGATCGCCAGGGACCACTGGCGCATCGGTGCCGCCGCCGACATGCACGCCGGCGTCCAGCATCGCGCGGATCGGGATCGAGTAGGCAGCACGCTCGTCACCCCACCAGCGCCGCTGGTTGTGACCCAGCAGCACCGGATGGTTCTGCGCCGTCGCCATGACGCCGAGCCGTTCCATCCGCTGCAGCGCCTCCGGCGTGGGCAGGAAGATGTGCATCACCGTCCAGCGCAAGGGGCGCACCGGGCCAAGCTCTCCATTCACCTGCTCGTAGAGACGGGTGATCAGGTCGATGGTGTGGTCACCCACGGCATGGGTCTGGATCTGCAGGCCGGCCCGGTGGATCAGGCGCAGCCCGTCCAGCAGCTCCGCCTCCCCGCCTGGCGGCAACAGCAGGATGCCGCGGTACTCGGCATTGGTCTGCTCGCCCGCGACGATGCGGTACGGCTCCGTCATGCGGCCGCCCTCCACGCCGCCGTCGAGCAGGAACTTGATCCCGCCGGTGCGCAGCATCGGGGTCTGCGGCGTGGCACGCGCGCGTTCGCCAATCGCGGCCAGCACGTCGGCCAGCGATCGTGCGCCGAGCAACTGCACCGCCGGCAGGTTCATGCCCCAGGCATGCTGGTGGACGTGGCTGTCGATGAGTCCGGGGATGACGGTGCGCCCCCCGAGGTCGATGACCTGGGTGTTCGGCCCGGCCAGCGCCTCCGCCTCGCGGCCCAGCGCGACCAATCGGCCCGCTGCTTCGATCTATGCAGCGAGCGTGATCCCGGCGCGAACTGCCTGCGCGACACAAGGCTCTGCCGGATCGTCGCCGACCAGCCGGTTGAGCGGCGCGCGGACGACGTTGCCCAGCGCGCCCGGCCAGCGGCTCCTGGACCTGCGCGATGTACCCCGCAGGCGGATCGCGCAGCGGGGGCGCGTGGCGCCAAGATTTGCTCGACCTGCAGGATCCGGTCGCCAGGGCTGTCGAAAAGCGTGTCGCACTTCAGGAGATTCATGAGGTGATCGAAGCCTGGATGGCATAGGGTTCCTCAGCCATTCGACAAACAGCGCGGAATGCGTCTGAGCCCGAGGTCACCAATTGGCACCTCACTGGCGCTGACGCGCTCGACGTATGAAGGCCCCGAACGTACGAACTCAGATGGCGGGTAGCGGGGATCGGCCAGGCTTGAGCAAGCGCCTCCGTTCGATAGCCGCTTCCGCTGTCTCAAAGCGTTCGACCACGGACGATGCCCTCCTGAAGCTGCCACGCGCAGGTTGGGGCGTGACCGCAACCATCGCCGTCTTCCCAGAGGTCGGGAGCAGCCTGGGCGATCTCCTCCTGAGCGTCCTGCCCGAGGCAGCGAGCCTGCAGGCGACGCGAAGGGTTTCAAATCCAAGATCTTCCCAACGACAGTTCCGCACCGGCCGCCAGGATGCCTGGCGGCGAGGGATAGTGGGTCTGCGATGCTTAATTGGAGGCAACGCCGCTGACGGTCCACAGAAGGCTGTAGGAGCAGCTGTCGGGGCGATCGAGCCATGCGAGCAGGTCGGCTTGGAAGACCTCTGCCTCGTTTTGCCCTCCAAGGATTTCGGAAACACGGCGGATCGCGGACCCGATAATTTCGGTGAAAATTGACCGGGACTCGTCGCCGATGGGCCCGATCGCGGTGTAAACGGGATCAAGCTCAATCCGGACCGCGATGTTGGCGAAACCTGCCTCACGCA
>NZ_JBNXUN010000033.1:0-24607 GCF_050563525.1 Falsiroseomonas sp. HC035 | reverse complement strand
GTATCTTGTCTGCGACAATGCCCATCGCAGGGTGCCGGACAGCGACTTTGGCGATCCCATGTGCGAGGAACGCGATCTCATGCCGCTCGGACCACTTGAGGATGCCGTCCTCGGAGGCATAACTGGGCTGCTTATCGACAAGCGCCAGCCGCGCAGCCCCCGCATAATCGAGATCGAAGACGAACTTGGCAAGCTCTCCGATGCCGTCGCGCTGAAGCGCCGCAGCCTGGACGCCGCGATGGAGAAGTTCGACGAAGATGCAGAATTACTCCAATCTATTTCACGCGTGACTGCCGGGATCAAGGCTGATCAGAAGCGCCACTCCGATCTACAGCGGGAACTCTCGTCCCTGCGCGGCGCCACTTCGTCGAGCGATGCAGGCGATCTTATCCGCGACCTGCGCGAGGATGCCCAGTCTGACGATCCCGACGTACGACTGGTAGCCCGGCTGAAAATCTCCGCCGCTTTGCGATCGGTCGTAAACGACATGTGGGTGGACACCACGAAGGATAAGGCAGGATTGGTTCTAGGACCGCTGCTGTTCGTAGTGGTGGGTGGCAGATATGGCGTGCTGAAGATGGAAGCCAAAGATATCCTCGACGAATTTAAGGACCTACCTGTTGATCATCCTCGCCTCGTTCGCTTCCAGCGCGTCATGTCACGTATGACGAAGGCGGAATACGTCGACAGCAGCGGCAACGAAATGATCAGCTTCGCCGTGCCGGGCGATCCTGATGACAGTGGCAGAGCAGGTGGAATCGTCCTGCTGAACGACTAGGCTCAGGACCCACCGGTTGAGCAGGAGCGACCTAGCTGCGCTCTCTATGGCCTTTCCCGACAACCGATCCCGACACCGGGCAGACGACCTACCGGAACTCCTCCCGCTGCTGCCCCGACGAGGCGGCGGTCGCCGAGGCGCACAGCACCTCGTACCCAGGCTGGGCGGCAGGCGGACATCTCGTCATCACGCCCAGCACAAGCCGATGTAGCGCATCCTCGTCGAGGGTGAGGTGGCTTGGTGCCATTCGGTCTCACGTTTCGCGAACTGCTGGCTTTGGCAAAGATTTTCGTCGGCCCTTCGGCTGTGGTGCAGTGTCACCGCTCCTCCCTTTGCCACCACAAGGCTGCCAATGCGGCGTCCTCGCGGTACTGGAACACGACAGTCCGTCCCAGCGAAATCAGGTACTCGCCTTCGCAGTTGTCAGCACACCACTGCCGAACCTCGGCTGCATCCTCGTACCAGATCGGGATGCAGATGTGGCAGCCATCATCTTGAAGCTCCCAGTCACCGGCCGCCATCATGGTCGCGCTTCTCCGGCATCAGTCTTTTTGGGCCGTCCGCGTCCTCGATAGGTGCCCTCTGCCTTCCTCTCGGCCTGCTTCCGCTCGCGGTGAGCACGAACCCTCTCAGAATTAGACTGCCGCCGTCGCTCATGTCGTGCCTGCACGACATCATCAGACACCTTTGCATATCGCTGCGGGCGAACGATGTGACCGATACCGACATCCACGCACTGCAACTCGACTTCTGCCAGCCGGTGCTCCCCGATGAACGACGCGAGGAACCGCGCCTGCTCGCCATCATAGACATTCCAGTAGACGGTGCCGTCGAACTCCGGCCTGCGAATGGCCGAGCGAAAGAGGAACTGCAAGACAGCTTCGAACTCGCGCGACCGCCGCACCTCCTCCTCGTCGATGCCGAACATCGTCAACGCCTTCCGCTCCTGCGGGGAAATCTTTGCGGAGAACAGCATGGTGGCATGCTCGAAATCGTCGTAGTCGTTTGATCCGGCGACACAGGGTGTGAGGCGCAAGCCCATCACCCGCGCCTGCGTGACGGCTGCCTCGATCTCATTGTTGCAGGCGAACATGTGCTGGGCCGCTGGCGTGTTGTCGGCAATCCAGCGCGAGACGGCACCGATACAACTCTGTCCCTCCGGATGGTTGGTCCAGAACGTCGTCGATCCGGGATTCTCGGTGAAGTACCTGAGGACGACACGACGCGCCGCATGTTGGCGCCGCGTCCATGGCAGCGCCAAGGGTTGGAACCGTGCACGGTAGCCCTCACCGGGCCGCTCCGCCATGAGGCGCCGAGTGATTGAGTGAGAGAAAGCGTTCCCGACGAGCAACACTCGATCAAATGCAGCAAGCTCCCCCACCTCCCAGATGCTCCACCAACTCCATTCATCGCCGCTCTCCATTTCCTCCCATGCTTGGAGGTTGGCATAGACTCCCGAGCGCGACAGCGCGCGGCGATGGAATGCTACCGCCCCACCGACGAGATCGTCACGGGAGATCATCTGCGCGCTCGGCGCGTTGGAGCGAACGACGACCCGGCTCCATGCGCCTTTCCCCGGCTGCCGATGCAGGACGTAGTGTGCCTCAAGGTGCGCTCGCGAGCCGCCGGTGCGCCACGTGTCACATGCGACGATGCTCGGCACTTCATCGACGAGGAGTGTCCATCCTGAATACGCGGAAAGATCGGTCGTCATCATCGCAGCATGGGTGCAGATGACCACGACATGTTGCCGCGCACGATACGTGTCGGCGGCCTCGGCAACGGCTCGTCGAACGCTCCGCGCATGCGTGGCAGTTGAGATGGTGATGACCTCAACACACGGCGGCAGACCTGCGGCGAAAATACGCTGGCGCAGTCCATCCTCACCCGTGGCATGTTCGACGAGGAGCTTCTTCGTTGGAACAGCGAGGAGGTACCGTCGGGGTGCTTCGACGACGATGCGCTTGAGGTATTCGGATTTTCCGCTCCCCGGTGGGCCTTCGTTGTACTCGATAGTGATGTCATGCGGGTCCGTGACGAACCCATCGTTTGTCGGCTTAGGCAAAATGCTCCTTCAGTACCGGCTCAAATGCGGTAACGGCACGTCTCGCCCTTACGGGTCAAGATAATCAGTTCGCTTCACCCCTTATAGAAGGAGTGGTTCCGTATTTATCAGGTCGGCCCTGCGGGCCATCGCGGCTCGCTTTGCTCGCCGCTCAACCACACGGAACGCCTGATGACCTCAAGATACAGGGCGGGGATTCGGAACCACAACCCTACATTCGCGAACGGAGACGCGACAGGTGTGGGCGAACGGACGAGGACCACAGACCGAGCGGAGCGAGGTCGAGGACCGGAGAACGAGAGGTCGCCCGCATCTGTCGGGCGGAGGTGCGCGCCGCAGGCGTGCGCCGCCCAACGCCCGGCTGACACGGCTGAAGTACAGGCCGGTGAGTACCTGCTCGACGCCTTAGCGCCAGATCGCACCTCAGTCCCGTGCATCTCCCTGCATCCAGATCACCGATGCACTTGCTCGCGTCCGCTTGGCGCGGCGCGCCTCACGGCCGCGTGCCAACTTCGCCCACCGCGCCAAGGCCGCCTTCGGCGTCCTCCACACGGCTGGGCTTGTCGGCCTTCGCTTCGCTGCTCGGGACCGGAGGCACGTCCCGCGAAACCGACACTCGTGTACTTCGACCGGCAGGTCTACCTCATTTGCGATGGCGTCGCGAACTGGCGAAGGACCGAGGTGGCGAAAGGGCGCGAACTACCGGACGTGCCGTTACGGCATTGCGCGAGCATGCCAGCGGAATATCAGCGATCAGCACCCTTCGACGCTCTCGCCGCAGTCTATGCGTGGATGGTGTTTCCAAGGATCGCCTGCACGGTGGATGCATAGAAGCGCCCACCGGCCTTCCCGGTGATTCCGTCAGCGTTTAGTGCGTTTGCGATCTTGCGCAGCGGAACTCCCTGGTCACGCAGCAGACGAATGCGCGCCACCAGCAAAGCCTCACGCTCATCCCTGACGAGGTTGTCTCCCTCGCGTGCGAAACCGAGCGGGATCGGCCCATAGACGGCTCGCTGGCGCTTCTTGAACTGCAAGCTGGCGGCTGTCCGTTCGCTGATGAGATCGCGTTCGAACTGCGCGAAGCCCGCCATCATCGTCAACATCATTCGCCCCATTGCGGAGCGTGTGTCCACCGCAGCACCGCCCATGTCGATGAGATGAAGGCCAACGCTGGCCTTATCCCAGTGCGCCATCCGACCGAGCGCGTCGTGGGCGTTCCTGAACAGCCTGTCCAGTTTGAGCGCTACCACCTCGGTGACGGTGCGACGCTTCGCCATTTCGAGCAGCTTGGCGCCACCGGTTCGGTCAGCCAACGGTATGGTGCCGCTGATGCCTTCGTCGGCGATGATGTCTACGAGGTCCAATCCCCTCATCGCGCAGTAGGCGGTTAGCCGTTCGCGCTGCGAATCGAGGCTCACGCCCTCGCGAGCTTGGTCGGCAGTGGAGACCCGAATGTACCCGCAGCAATGCTTCACTGTAAGCTCACCCGTACACGACCGTGCGGTAATGTACTGTAGAACGGCCCATCAGCAACAAAATCATCAGGAAGAAAATCCAGCGATCTCGCATCGCCTCCGTCAATGCCAGGGTCAGGGTGGCCAGGAAGCCGCGTTGCAAGGCCCGGCCGACAACGGCCATCTTTGCACGCCAGCGGGCTCAGGCTGCCAGAAAAGGAAGCAGCGCTTGATCCGGCCGGGCATGGGGCACGCAACAAGGTCATGGGTCGAAAAGGCTCCGTGCCGACCGACACCATCGGCATGCTACTCGCGGTACGTGTTCAAGTCGGTGAACGTGCAGGGCAAGTTCAGTTGGGCGCCAATGCTCCGGCAGGCGCACACGCTGTTCCCCCTTGTCGTGCGGACCATCGTCAACGCGGTGCTGTCGCCGGGACCGGCGCGAAGAGGACGGAGATTGTCCTTCCTTGATCCGTCGCTGCTTTTTGGCTCGGCCAAAGCGTTAGATTTTTCAGGGGTCACGACTGCCATGAGTTGCTGGCAGAGACCCGCTTTTAATCGCGCAAGGACGACCATGCCCAAGCCGTCAACGACGATCCCATTTCGGCGATCCGGTATGCCAGCATGATGGTTCGCGAGAGTGTGCGTCCTGGACGCACCGACCAATGGGGAGCGGGTCCGATCCGTCGGAACATTCGTGGCGTCGAGGGCATTCCCCAGAGGGTGCGATGATGCCATTCATTCGGAACGACCGGGGAGATGGTAGAGATGTGGGCGAAGCCAACCCAGACAGGGCATGTGGCAGAAGCATTTTTTGCGATGGTCTGTCTTCGACTGAATATTTCGGTCTTTTCCTCTCATTTCGCCAATAATTTTGGCTATGACTTTATACTTGATTCTCAGAACCAATTTTTCAAGGGGCTATTACGGGTTCAAGTTCGGGCCGCGACAAGTGGCTCAGTCCCATCTTATCACGCCTCGATGTGGAGAATCAGCAATGACAAAAAGATTCCCTACCCTGAAGATAGCTGTGATTATATTGCCCTTGTCCACAGTGAGACCTCGGATTTTTGGATGGTGCCTTGGGACGAAATTCAGCAGTACATTGACAAGAAAAACGGGAACTTAGTCTGGTTGAAAAGGGGAAATGAGCCGCTGCGTTCCAGAAACTCCGCCAACCTGGACAGATATCACCTGTCCATTGCAACCTATAAAGATGTAGAGGCTGCAAGCACAAGATTTAAGGTGCACTTCCTCGACATTGCGCGGCGGCGCGCTCGACGTTTGAAGGAGGCTGAGAGTGCCGCGATAAAAGCCCCGCTGGACCCATCTTGAGGTGAAAGTGGGCAATCTCTCACCCAAAGACTTCATCGTCCTCTTCTGCGCGATGTGCCGCATCTCCCGCATCTGGAAGCGGGATCAGTTGCTCCGCGCCGTAGGCGCCTTCACGCCGCTCAACGACATCGGTCTGCATCCACGCTTGGTCTGCCAGGGGTGCGGAAGGCCGCCTAGTAACGCGCGTCCCTCCTGACAGGCTGAGTAGGCTCAGCAGCAAGACATCCAGGAGCGGATGCCCGATCGTTTTTCGCCGTGAGGTTCGGACTCATGAGACTTTCCAGTATCCCGTTAATCCGTTGGATCATGCGGCGCATCGACCACCACTCCAAATGGAGTCACCTCCGAAAAATAGGTAATTCGCTCGTCGTTCGTGCTACTGTTATCATGCCAGTGGTCGGCTACTTGATTTTGCTGAACCAGCAAATGCTTGAAGTCGGTGACATTGCCGGACGCTTTCAGTTATTTAAGCCAGATACCCCGTGGCGACTACTGGCCATCTACTACGGAACGCTGTCCTTAGGTTTGGGGTCGATGATCTACCTAGCGCGCTGTCCTGACCGGATTCGCAAGTATGAAACGGCCGTTGACTACTCGAATTCAGAAACGAGGTTCTTTTCCGAACATGCGCATCGAGATTATCTTGAGCGCGACCTAATATTTCAAGCTGACAAATTAACTCCTGAGCAACAAAAATATGAATACATATGGCAGATTTATAGTGTCAGCAAAGCCATAGCTGGCTCCTCCGTCGTCGTAATGATGACGCAACACTGGAACGTTTATGATTTACTATATCCTTGGTCGCGGTTTTTCGCGCGGTTCTTTTTCTGGTTGGGTTTCATCATCCTTGCAGTACCGAGCATTATTACCGTTGGTGAGGTTACGTGGTACACGCTGCGGATAATGGGGATAGATAGGTGGTTCTGAAATTTTGCATTTCGGGAGTAATCCTGGCTCTGGGTGTTGCTGTCTGCGGCGACAGCACGGCCTACACCCTCTACCGTGGCTCTGTTGTAGGCGACCATCTGCGCATTCACATCGCCGCATTTGATGCCAGCGACGGCGCCACCTACAATCGCGAGAATTGCCAGACAGCGGCCAATCTCTTCGCAAGGCAGCCGGGCGTGAGTGTCCGGTACTGGTGCGAGAAGGGCGGCTACCGCCGCTGAGCAGCTTAAGGTGTCCCCTTGGCCTGCCGTGCACGTGAAAGACGATAGCGGCGAAGCCCGTGGTGCCTATCGTCTGAGCCCGGTTGGACTGGCATGCGGCCGGGCTCTCTCCCCCTCCCGATAAATACCGGATCATTTAGGGGAATCTCGTGGCGCTCGCACGCGACGCGAGCGGCTCGACCGTCGCGCGCCAGCGAGATGAGGATTAGGAACCCTCGTCCGGTTCGTCGCAGTGGAGGAAGGTAAAGCCAACTTCCCTATCCCGCTGCCAACAGAGTTGGACGGCTCGGATGGTTCCGTCAGCTAGGGAAAGGAGGCCGACCTCGAAAGCGGTAGCGCCATCCAGCAGAAGAACTCGGGCGCCGGAATGCGACGCGTCCAGCACGGCGCATCGAAGATTCGCGGCGCCTGAGATCAGCATCCCGCTCTTGATCATGAGAGTTCGTTGTGACCGGCGCCGTTCCGGCACTGCACTGTGTTTCATAACGGTTGCAGATGCCTGAACGACTCCTTGAAGTCCAGCCGAATTGCTGTGATCAGGCGGAAGCTGCACTTTCGCTCCCGCCGCAGACCCGCATTATGGTGAGAGGCGGCCCCAATAGTCACAGGAGCCGCCTCAGTGTGCATTGATTGTCACTGGTCCAGCACGGAGGGTGCCTTGGCCGCCGCACCCCCGCGCCTTCAGCGGGATTATGCGGCTGCCACCTTGCGGCGCCGCCGCACCGCCACCATCCCGGCGAGGCCGAGGCCGAACAGCGCCAGGGAGGCGGGCTCCGGGACGGGAACCGGCGCCGCGCCCGTGGTGTCGGTCTTGAGGACCATCAGGTTGCTGAGGGTGAAATTCGCCCCGGCGTCGGTGTTGATCAGCCCCGGCGTCCAGGTCAGCGTCAGGGTGTCGGTGGGCGCGAACGTCGTCCCCCAGAAGCCCTTGAAGGTTCCCGGAATATTGTCCGGATAGGAATACGGGCCGCCCACGCTGTCCGTCAGTTGGAAGAACGGAACCTCGGTAAGGCTCCCGAGATACCACACACCGAGGCTGAGATCGCCAGCCATGCCGCTGATCTCGTAGGGCAGCGTGTAGGTGATCGTGTGCGCGCCGAAGCACTGCGTGCTGAACGACTGGCACTCGAAGAGACCGTTCATCTGCCCGGCGCCGGTGCCGCCCGCATCGGAGAAAAACGGCTTGTAGTTGCCGTCGCGGGTGCCGTGGAAGTTGTCCGTGTGGGTCGCGGTCTGCGCGGGCATGACGGCCAGGGAGGCCGAGCCCGAGACGACATTCGGCACGACGGCCTGCGTGTACCAGTCAGCGGCGTTGAGGTAGACGCCCGCGCTGGCGGGCGCGACATACGCGAAGGCCGCCAGGGCAATGGCGGCGAAGTTGAAGGAACGCACTGTGGGTGATCTCCACGTGAGAGGGAATGTTGGGGGGGGGTCGTGCTGCCGAACGTCCGAATCTGCCGGTCAAGGGGCGACCACCACTCCTATGCGGTGGCTGGCGCCCTCGGACCATCCAATCCGGCTTTTCCAAAAGACAAGATGATGGGTTGTTGCTCTCCTTTTTGATCCAATACGTCGATTTTGCTCAATCCCATTTTTCACATCAAGACGCTTCGGGTGTCGAGCCTCCGGATCATCATCAACAAACCGATACAATTTTCCCTGGTTAAATTTGGATCGAGCCACCAACAACATGAGCGTCATTATGTGATCTAGAGCGGCTGTCAGCGTGAATCTGGCAGTGCTGCTTGCCGTGAGTATCTGCATCCGCCGCAGGCTCGGTGCCTCAACGACAAGTTGCTTGCGCAGTGGCTCCCTCGTGGTCGAACGAGGAAGGAACGGACCCGTAGAGTCCTTGGTTCGGCCTGCCGCCATTTCCTTGGCAAAAATGGCCTTTCGGCTATCCGGGACGAATGGACCCTATCAGCCTTCCCTCCTGCGAGCGCGCGCCGATCCTTTTGGTCTTCGACGATCTTGCGCCGCGCGTCGCGGGGCTGCTGCGCGCACAGCCTGCGCTGGCGGCGCGGCTCATCTTCGCCCCGCGATCTGCCATCCATGCCGTTGGTGCTTTCCTGCATCTCGCGCCCGCTGCCGCGCTACCCGACGGGGAGGTATCGGCGCTCATTGAGGAGACTGACCCGCGCGAACTCCTCAAGGCGGCGATGCCAAACTGCCCCGCGCAGCTTTACCGAGCCCTGGACCGTGCAGGAGATCGTGTGCGCAGGAGGGAGTTCTACCTGCGGCTCTCAGCGGTCACCGCTGGTCCTCATGCAGACGCGTTGCTCGCCGGGGGATTGATCGACGAGATGCGCCTCAAATTCTTTGAGGCGCTGTCGCATATGGACCCAGCCGTCGCAGCACTCCAAGCAGGGCTGCGCGAGGACCGATATCTTTGTGCCGGAGTCGATAGCCTCGTCTCGCTGCTGCGCGCGCACGGCGCTTTGCGGGACGAAGACCTCACGCTTCCTCCCCGAGCGGGCCTACCGGCGGTCGCTCGGCGGATTCGGACAGCGCTCGGACGGATTGAAGCTCCCGATCCTGGCTTCACCGTCCCGCCGCCCTTCCGCCTCGTCACCAACACGATCGAGTTGCAGCGCGTGGCGACCGCCTTCAAGAACTGCGTTGCTTTACCGCAATGGCGTGCGGCTCAGTACCATCTCAGTCTGCTCGATGGCAGCACCGTCTTCCTCACTGCGGATGAGCCTCCTCTGCTGGCCGCGCTGCGCCGCGTTGCGACGGGTGTCTGGCACCTTGAACAGATCGTCGGACCAGCGAATGCGCCAGCACCAAAAGATGTGGAGATCGCACTTGTGGCCGGTCTGAAAGCCCACGGGCTGAAGATCGTCAGCGTCGATCCACAGACCGCATTGGGAAGGCTTGAACAGGAAGCTCATCGGCGAAAGCGCTCTGATGGTATCGAGCTTGCTGAAATCGATGACGACGACAGAGATGGGATCGCGGCATAGCGGACAACAAGCGTCTGAGCATCCTGGCCTGAAGCGGGCCGCTTGCACGGCCGCGTCGGCTACTTGAGCCTGCCTCGGCGTGCCTTCCCCGCCGTCGTCCATCGCGGTGGCTGTGGCTGCCTGATGCGTGGGCGCCGAACGGTGCGCAATGGCTCCTCGTCTACAAGGTCGGGGATCATCACGCCCGCGATTTGGGAGGGTGGAGGCAGTTCCTCCGCACCCACAACGTCACCCTGTCCAGGTGCCTCATTGGCAACTGCGGTACTGCTGGCGTCAGGCGTGGGCTTGGCACCGGCGCGAGCAGGCCGCAGCCGTTTGGGTGTGGCTTTGGTGACCTGCTGCTGCTGATCAGAGGCAGTAGAGGCAGGACCAGCCTTCAGCGTCGCAGGCCCTTGCAGCGCAATGTCGCTCGGGGTCATCGGTGCAGCCTCGCCGCTGGGCACTAAAACATCGTCAGGGCGCCGCTGGCGGTCCCGCTCGTACTCATCGACGAGAAGCAGCAGCGTTCCATAGGTCTCGTAGAAGCCAGCGCTGCGCGTAGCCAGGAAGGGCTGTTCGCCGATGCGGAAGACGCGCCGCTGCATCGTGAGCCTCTGCACCTGGATGATGGTTGCTGGAACGAAGGTGATGCCGCACGCGCAGGCGGCCTGCTGCTGGTCTGGTGGCAAATTCAAGAAGGCAATTTCCGCAAAAGGGGTTGGCAAGGGCTGGCTGGAACTTCGTTGAGGAGCATGCCCGGATCATCCCCGTGCACATGACGCGGCATCCGCAAATGTTCGCCAAAACGATCACTTGGATAAATAGGGATGAACCAATGGCAGAGGAGGCCGGGATGACAACACGCGAAATATACGAGGCAACACGAGGGCGAGGGTTGGTGCGATCGCAGCGCCAGTTCTCGCGTGAACTGCTGGGTATGGCTGCCAACTATGCTGCCGATACCGGGTTCGACCGGTGCAGCCCGACGGCACTACTACATCTGCACCGCAGGCTTGGCGAGGTCGGCCAGACTGATCTTCAAGCCAGTGTGGGCGAAAGGCTCCTTGGCGTGGAGGCGTGCGAATGCGTTTCGACGAAAAGGGGATGAGGTACGCCGAGATCGCCGGTTCAGATCAGCGCGCGGAGAAGACCCAGATGCGCAAGCTCATGGATAGCGTGAGGGCGGTGTACGCAGAGCGCATCTGGCCTGAGATCGACAGTGCTACTGCTGACCAGCAGGACACCATGCGTCACGTCGTCGATTGCCATGGCTTGACCGTGCACGACCTCCATCAGCAGTTCGCCCAAGAGTTCCAGGGACGGCGGCTCTGGTGCCGGAAGAACTGCCATAGCGGATTCACCGTGGCGCCAATCTGGGACGCCGCCCTCGGTCGCGACACTGGGCGCCGTTTCGCTTTCGCCGATCAGGCGGAGGCGGCCATGTTCCGCCGAACCTGGGGTGCGCGGAGCTAGTAACTCGATCCCATCGGGACGCTCAGACGCCAGGGTTGTTGTTTCGCGGGCCAAGCATGCTGCTCATACCGCTCTCGATATGAGCGTGCGGATCGTCGGCGGGTTGGGCGCGTCAGGTGGCGCCCGGCTCATCGATTGGCTGATATGAATCGAAGCGGGTTCTATACGGTGCGTCTCGGAGCCGGATGCCTTCCAGCTACTTCAGACCTGAGACGCAGACGACCGGAGAGGGGCTGACCTGAAGTCAAGCGCAGTGCGATTGGTTGGCGGAGCAGCGTGTCTAGTCGCGTGGCCTGTGCCAGAAGCTTGTCTTTTGCTGAAGCAGCAATGGCTGACGATTATCGTTCTCCGCGCGTTAGCTAAGCATAGTCACTTCGACGGCGGGTTGGTATGCATTCAGATCATGACCAACCTCCTTCATCATGCAAAGGTGCGGGTTGGGTCGCTGGCGAGCTTGAGCAAGCCGTCTCGGCACTGCGGGAAGCGCGCGACGAGGTTGTCGCCTTAGCTCACGATCGCGATGCAGCGCTGGCAGAAGCCCAGGCTCTCCGATCCGCCCTGGCCGTGGAGCGTGCCCTTCTGGCGCAGCGTATCGCAGATGCCGAGCAGGCTGCGGTGACTTCGGCGACGACAACGGCGGCTGAGGCTGCGGCAGAAGCCCTGCATGGCACGCTGGCTGAATTGGAGGTCACGACAGATAGGTTGGAGGCGGCCAATGCTGCCCTCGGCTCGGCCAACGCGGGCCAGGAGAAGACGCTGGTGGAGCAGCAGCGAGCCGAGCGCGCGCTTCGCGCAAGCGAGGCGCGTTGGCGCGGCGTATTCGAGCACATGCATGAGGGCTTTGCTCTCTGCGAGATGGTCGGAAGCGAGGAGGTGTTGAGCGACTTTCGCTACCTCGAAGTGAACGACGCATGGGAGCGGCTGACCGGCATCCCAGCGATGGCAACGGTGGGCCGCACGGCACGCGAGATATTCCCAGGGATCGAGGATTTTTGGGCCGCCACCTACCGGCGCGTCGTCGAAACCGGCGAACCTGCGCACGTTGAGCACCGTCTTGGCAATCGCTGGTACGAGGTATTGGCCTACCGGACAGAACCAGGGCGCTTCGCGACCCTGTTCATGAACGTGACTGAGCGAAAAGCTGCTCAGGCACGTCAGGACGCCTTCGTGGAACTTGGTGAACAGGCTCGGAGGCGGTGCGATCCAATGGAGATCACCAGCATAGCGGTTGAGATCATCGCACGTGGGCTCGGCGCTACAGTCGCGGGCTACGGCCGCAGAGACGCGGATCAGGAGAACCTCAAGGTCCAGCACGAGTGGACGGCCGTATCAGCGCCCTTGGGTGCTGACAACTGGCCGCTCGTCCAGTTCTGGAATGACTTCGGTGACCAGCTTGCACGAGGCGATGTTGTCACCAACGACGACGTGGCACAGGACCAACGCACCGCCGATGGTGCCGATATCTACATTTCCAGGAATGTCCGAGCCTTCTTGAACATCCCGATCGTTGAGGCGGGCAAGATCATAGCGATCTTCTACGTCCACGACGCAGTGCCCCGCCGCTGGTCGCCGGACGAAGTTGCTTTTGCTCGCTCGGCCGTTGATCGTGCTTGGTCGGCGGGAGCCAGGGTGCGGGCGGAGGAGGACCTGAGGGCGGCCAACGAGGCGCTCCTGGCGGAGGAAACCCGCCTCCGGCTCGCACTGGAAGGTGGTCGGCTCGGCACCTGGGAGTTGGACGTGCTAACCGATACCGCGCTGCGCTCAGAACGTCACGACGCCATCTTCGGCTACACCACGCCGCCCCCGCAGTGGGGATACCACCGCTTCGTCTCACAGCACCTTTTGCCGGAGGACCGGGAGCACGTGGAGGACTCCTTTCGCAGAGCGGTTGATGAAGGCACCGCTTGGCAGTTCGAGTGTCGCATTCGCCGCGCCGACACCAATGAGGTTCGTTGGATTGAAGCTCGCGGACAGCCCATGCGCGATGCCGAAGGCCAGACAGCACGACTGCTGGGCGTGGTCTCCGACGTGACGGAACGAAAGCGTGCTGAGGAGCGACGGGTGGTGCTGGTCAACGAGTTGAACCATCGGGTCAAAAATACCCTCGCGGTGGTCCAGTCCATTGCCGCCCAGACGACACGCAGCGCAACTGACCTCCACAGCTTCTCAGCCGCCTTCCAGGAACGTCTGTTTGCGCTCGCCAGTGCGCACGACCTGCTCACGCGTGTGCATTGGGAAGGTGCCGCGCTCGGCGCAGTGGTCCGCGCAGCCCTGGACCCGCTTGCGCTGGGCGACGCCAGGGTGGACCTGTCTGACTGCGCCGCGAGCATCGTGCTGCCACCCACGGAGGCGCTGGCGCTCACCATGGCCGTTCATGAATTGGCGACCAACGCGCTCAAGCATGGAGCGCTCTCCGTACCGGAGGGTCGTGTCGTGATCACCTGTCGTGCGGTCGGTCCCGATGCTGTGGCGCCAATTGTGGAGTGGGTGGAGAGTGGAGGCCCAGTTCTCAGCGGTCCTCCACTGCGCACCGGCTTCGGCCTACGGTTGCTGGGGCGTGGCCTGAAAGCGGAAGCGGGTATGGCGGCCGCCCTGCAATTCGAGCCGGAAGGTCTGCGCTGCACGCTGCGTCTTCCGCGTATCCACCAAGCCGCTCCTACATCCGAAGCCTGAGGCCGTCCCGCAAGTGCAGGGGCCGCCGCCGATTTACTTTTAACAACGATTTCTTCCGCTTTGCGATAATCTTTGCTTCAGCAAGACGGACGCTGAGTGGCGTGGCAGAATGGGCAGCGATGGATCGCTTTCACGCCCTCACGGTTTTGACGCTCGGATGGCCCCTATGGGGACGGCTGGGCGCGCTGGCGTTGCTCCTGCTGGCTGGCCTGGGGACACGCTTCGCACTCATAGGCACCGAGCCCGGCTACCCCTACCTGACCTTCTTCGTGCCCGTGATGCTCGCGGCGGTGCTGTTCGGCCACTTGGTCGGCTTCATCGCCACCGCCGCCAGCACCGCTCTCGCCGTCTGGTTCTTCGTCGCGCCGGTCGGCAGCCTGAGGATCGACGACCCTCATGACTTGAGTGCCGCGCTGGCATTCGCGATCAGCGGCTTTATGTTTGTCTGGCTGGCGGCAGCGGAGCGCCGCGTGTTGCGCCAGCGGGACGAGGCCAATGCGGCACTCCGCGAGGGCGAGGCACGCCTGCGGGAGGTGCTGGAAGGCATCGGCGAGCCCTTCTACTCGCTCGATGCCGATTGGCGCTTTCTCTACGTCAGCCGCAGCGCGCTCGCCATTTGGGGCAGGCAGGCTGAGGACGTGCTGGGCCGCCGCGTGCTCGACGCCCTACCCGAGGCGGCAGGAAGCGCGCCCTTTGCCGCCTTGGAGCAGGCGATGCGCACACGCCGCCCTGTGCGTCTTCAGGCCGTCTCCGGCGTCATCGGCCGCTGGGTCGAGGTGGACATCTATCCGTCGGAGACCGGCGGTCTGTCGGTCGCCTTCCGTGACATTCATGAAAGGAAGCTGGGTGAGGAGAGACAGCGGCTTCTTGTCGCGGAACTGACCCACCGCATCAAGAACACCCTCGCCCTGGTCGTGGCCATCGCCGAGCAGACCCGCCGGACAGTTTCTTCGCCTGACGCATTCGACGCGGTGTTCCGCGACCGCCTTGCTGCCCTGGCCCGCGCTCATGAGGCGCTGCAACGCGATGGCGGGGCGGAGACTTCGATAGAGGCCGTCGCGCGCGAGGCTCTGGCACCGTACGGGGGTGGGGTCGGTTTGAAGCGCATCGCGATCCAAGGGCCGGAGGCGCGCCTTCCTTCAGGCGCGGCAATGGCGCTTGGCATGGCCTTCCATGAGCTTGCGACGAATGCGGCAAAGCATGGCGCCCTCTCGACCTCCGAGGGACGGGTGCGGCTGTCCTGGGCGGCAGCGCAGCGGGACGATGGCGCGCCGGGCTGGGAGGTGGTGTGGGAGGAGCAGGGTGGTCCTGCGCTGGACGGGCCACCGGCGCACCAGGGCTTCGGCACGAGGCTGCTGCAACGTGGGCTGGCGTCCCAGATTGGCGGGACGGTTGCACTTGACTTCGCCCAATCCGGATTGAGGTGCCGGATTGACATCCCCCAGCATCTCGACGGCGGCGTTGAACTCGAACGCGACGACGCCGAACAGCAATCGTCGAACGGTGGCGGAACGGCGTGGGGTGGGGCTGCTGGGGTCAACTGAGGCGCAGCGCACTCAGGCAGGGGTCCGTGGCGGCCCCCACGCCTTCAAGGGCATTGGCTGCGACCCATTCGTGAGGTCGCGATCCTTGAGCACGCCGTACGCGCGGCGGAGGCGGTACCGACCCATCAATGCCAAGGCCCTTTGCTCTGTTCACGCTCGGCCTCGGTGGCGCCGCTTTAACTAAACCGGAAGGTCTCAGCCTCCGCTGTTGCACGGCGCACGGCTGCGAGAACGTCACGGCTGCTGGCTGGCTTGTGCAGCAGGGTGAGCGGCCCATGGCCACCGCAGTCTCGCCGCAACTGTTCCAAGCCACCCCGAGGCGACGAACCCGTCAGCACAACAACGGGGAGTAGCGGCCGGTTGATGGTCAGCGCGCGGATCAGGTCCTCGCCGGTCAGCCCTGGCATGTTCAGATCGGTGACAAGCACATCGAGCGCCTGACCCAGGCGGTAAGCCGCTTCTAGTGCTGTGGTGCCGTCGGAGGCGAGATGCACCTCATGGCCATCGTCCTCCAACATGTCGCTTAGCGTCAGCGCGATGAGCGCTTCGTCTTCGGCAACCAGGACGCAAGGAGACACAGCGGCTACTCCGCGTAAGTCGAAACACCTCAGGTCGAGGATTGTGTCAGAGTCAGGCTATAAAAGGCAATTTCCCAAGCTATACTTTATTCAAATTCCCACGCATTGTTGAAAGCGGAAGTGTGCCAACTCAAGGTCCCAAGAACGCCGTGTTGATCCATGGTCGATCTGGCTGTTGGTGGCTGCGAGCCCGCCGCAATCGGGTGCCGCGCGAAGCGGGAGCGTCGGCCACGGCACGGTCAGATTTGCAGGCAGCCATACCCTCACAACGCGAGACGGAAGCCACAGCAAGACCGACGGCGGCGCCTGTCGGCCGTTTCTACAAACCGGTGCAGTGGCTAAGGGCTCTGCCGACTCCGTTGCGGTGGAGCGGAGGGGCCGTCCTCGTGCTGATTGCCTTGGCGCTGCACTACGCGACGTTCGGACCAGCGCCAGCCATGCCCTTCCTGTCGTTCTTTCCGCCAATCATCCTGGCCTCCGTGTTCCTCGGCAGGGGGAGCGGCTTGATCGCCGTGGCGATCAGCACCGCGCTCTCTATCTACTTTTTCATCGAGCCACAGTTTCAGTTCGCCCTGCCCACCCCAGCCGATACCATCGGCGCGACCCTGTTCGTGCTCACCGGGTGCTTCATCGCGTCCATGGCCGAGGCGCTGCAAAGGGCCAATGTCCGTGCCGATCGGGCGCAGCGTGACGACAAGGCCGCCCTCGCCCGCGCCAAAGCGGCTTGGCACGACCTCGACCTCCTGCTGGTCGAGTTTGGGCACCGGACGAAGAATGACCTTCAGCGAATTACCGCCACCCTGATGATGCAGGCTGCCAGCGCCGCTCCCGAAGTCGGCGAGGCCCTGCGTGCTGCGGCGGAGCGGGTGCGGGTGGTGGCGCACGTTCATGACCGTCTGGCCCGCCGCGACGGCCACGTGCTGGTGGATGTGCGCGTGTTTCTCGAAGACCTGATTGCCGATCTGCGTGCCAGCACCGCCTATCTTCGTCCCGTGGGACTGTTCATCGAGGCGGAGCAGCACATGCTGTCCGTCAACCGCGCTGGCGCCGTTGGCCTGATCGCCAACGAACTCGTCACCAACGCCCTTAAGCATGCCTTTCCGGATGATCGGGAGGGGGCGATACGTGTCACCCTCCATAGCAGTGGCCCGGATTATCTGCTGGTCGTGGCTGACGACGGCGTTGGCATGCCGCAGAAACCCACTGACGACAGCCAAAGACCTGCGAAGCAGGGCGGCATGGGGCGGCGCTTAGTGCGGGCTCTTGCTGCGCAACTTGGTGGCAGCATCGAGACTTCATGCGCCGAGCCGTCCGGCACCATTTCGACGATACGGTTTCCAGTCAGCGCGCCGGGCACCTACGACGCGCCGGTGTAGGTGCACAGAGGCGCGTCCCGCTGGCGCGAAGTGTCTCGACGGTCAAGCTGCTCGGTCGAGCCGCCGCCAAGGACCTTCAGCGCGTTGTTGAGATGGCAATGGCGCGGTGTCGGACCGGCCGAGTATCCAGCCATCCGGCGCGTACTTCACAAATCCGCCTCTCCCATGGGCGCCGCCTTGTCGTCCAGCAGGTGAAGCGCATCCGCTCGGCCAGCTTTCATAGACGGCGACCAGACGGCCATGCTGGTCGTACTGCTCATGCTCCCACTCGCGGACCGGGCCGCGACGGGCGCGGAGCAGGACTCGGACCAGCTTCAGCGAGTGCCCGTCCGGAACATCGAATGCCGCCATGAATCCAGCCACCACGCGGTGCCGCTCGATACCTGTTTCGACGACGCCGGTAGCGCCGAGGCCGCCTATATCCGGCCCGCTGCATCTCGGACTTGACCGAGATCAATTGGATGAGCACGCGCCCGTGAGGAGAGGGGCAAACCCGGCATGCCGAGTGGAGGATGCTACTCGCGGGAGCGGGCCAGGACCTCTGTGATCCGCCGTCAGATCGTCGGTGAGCGCCAGCCGTGCCCATGGGTGGCATCCTGCTCCTGGCGAGCCTTGTCGATGATCAGGTGGAGGCGCCAGAATTGCAGATCGAGACCGTGACGATCTCGCAGGAAAGACCACGCAGCATCGGGCTCGGTGCAGAGATAGAGATCGAAGCGGCCGAAGGTTAGGAACAGGCCGCGCCGGTCGAACTCGGCGGAGAAGCGGCGGCGCTTCGGGGCAAAGGCGAGGGCAGAGCAGTTCAGGTCGTTGGAGGCGACCAGCATCAGCCTGAGTTTCGGGTCCACGGCAACCTCCGGTTCATGAGTTGATCTTTCTCATGATGGCGTTGAAAAAATAATACTTGGTGAGATTAATGTAAGGCTTTGTCGAGGGCGTGCGGCTCGTGACGCTGCCATGTCACCCTCTGCCGTTCCCCTGCCGAGTTCGTCCTGAAGCATTGGCGAGCCGGGTTTGGCGGCGCCTTCCGGATGGGCGTGGAGCATGGGGCATTCTGCGTCGAATGCTGCTGGGCGCTGATGGCGCTGCTGTTCGTCGGCGGCGTGATGAACCTGCTCTGGGTTGCAGCGCTGACGCCTGCGATCCTGGCAGAGAAGCTCATGCCGAAGGGCAGATGGATCGCCAAGGCCCTCGGCGCCGTACTCACCATCGGCGGCATCTGGGTGCTGATGGGTGGGCTACGGCATGAAGCCCTGTAATGGACCGACACCTGGACCTCCGCTGCGGGCGCAGGACTGGAATGGGAGCCGGAGATGAGCAGTACGCGCGGGATCGACTTCTGGTTCGCTGTTGGCAGCACCTACACCTATCTCAGCGTCATGCGCCTGCCGGACATAGAGCGCGACAGCGGGATTGCGTTTCGCTGGCGCCCCTTCAGCGTCCGGCAAATCATGCGTGAGATGGACAATCGCCATCTTCAAGGCAAGCCGAAGAAGTACGCATATATGTGGCGCGACATCGCGCGGCGGGCTGAAATGTACGGCCTCACAGCCATTGTGCCGGTGCCTCACCCGCTCCAAGAGTTCGACCTCGCAAATCGCGTGGCGGTCCTGCGCGCCCAGGAGGATTGGTGCGCCGCTTACGTGCGGGCGACCTACAGGAGGTGGTTCGTGGACGGCCAGGAACCTGGGAGTGAGCCAAACCTTTCCGCGAGCCTGCGGGAGGTGGGGCAGGACCCGGCGCGCGTTCTTCCTCTTGCGACCGGAGACGAGATTGGAAGGCTCTATGAAGAGGCAACTGACGAGGCCAGAACACTCGGCGTCTTTGGCTCGCCCACCTTCGCTGTCGGGCAGGAACTCTTTTGGGGCGACGACCGGCTGGAACACGCGGTGATGTGGCACCGCCATGGTCGCCTGGACCCGGCAGCAAGCGCCGCCAGCAAGGTCTAGATCAGGGTCGGACCGTACCTTTCACCTCTGGCGGGCGGAGCTGTCCGTGGCGTGAAGCGCGCCTGATCTGCGGCTGCGGCCCTGCTTCAACTTGCTGAGCAGGCCGAGCCCATCGTCTGCCTTAAGCGAGCAGCGTCACACCTGTCCGGGGCGCTTTTGGAAGGTCCGAAAGGCCGCGAACATCGGGATAATGGCGAGCACCAGAACACCTCCGAAGGCGAGCGACATGGCCGGGCTACCGGACAGGTCCAGCAGCCAACCCGCGATCGGCGGAAGACCGAAATGCCCGACGTAGAGCGCGGTGTAGAACAGGCCCATGCCGGTCGCCCGGCTTTCCGGACGCAGCACCTCGGAGGGCAGCGACATCACGACGCCGACCGGGAGCCCCATCATCAGGCCGATGAGGAGAAGCACGGGTACGGGCGGCGCCAGTGGCAGGATGAGCAAGCCGATCCCCCAGGCGATGGTGCCGGAGAGCAGCAAAAGGGTCCGCCGCCCGAAGCGCTGGGCGATGAGACCGCCCGCCTGCACCGAAGCGACACTGAGCCACGTCATGGTCGCCACCAGGGAGCCAGCGCTGCCGACCGTGTACTCCGCCTCGATCAGCAGGATGGGGACGAAGGCGAAAGTGACAGCGAGGGAGCCGTTGAAGACGCCCCAGATCGCCCCGGCGAGGCAAGCAAGCGCCGCTTCCCACCGCGAGATGCGCCCGCCGCTGGGCAACGCGGTGGCAGCGGCACGGCCGTCATTTGGGTGCAGGTGGTAGGCGAGAGCCACCAGCAGCAAAGCCGCCCCCGCGAAGATGGCTGTGACATGAAGGGCCGCCCCCCATCCCAGGCTTTCGGCCATACCGCCGAGGGTCAGGAGGGCGAGGCCGATCCCTATCGGGAAGGAGTTCACGAACACCGCCATCGCCAGCACGATCTCCCGACCTGCGAACCAGTCGGTGATCATCTTTGCCATGAGCACGTTCAGCAGGACGGCCCCAACTCCTGACATGACGCGGCCTGTGGCCAAAGCGGGGTAGCTGTCAGCGAAACCTGCTACGACGCCTCCGGCGACCATAAGCGCCAGCCCCGCCACAACGACACGCTTGTCACCGAACCGGCGACCGAGCAGCCCGCCCGGAAGGGCGAGGACCACTCCGGGCAGGAAGTAGAGCCCAATCAGGAAGCCGACCTCGGCGTAGGTGATGCCGAGGTCGGCGATGAGGGGCGGAGCCACCGACGGAAGCGACTGGAACTGAAAGCCCATGCTGGTGCGGGCGGCGGTCAGGACGGCCAGTGCCAACCAGCGTGCTTCCAATTTTAGGGGCCTCCGGGGAGCGAGGTTCGGAGATTGCGCCACGCCGTCTACAACCTCAACCTACTACCCGAATCCTTTTTCCTGCGCCAAAAATTTCATCATTGCGGTCGCCGTGCTTGTCGGCGCTGGGGCGCTTCCATAGAAATTTTACTTCGCTTGCGGATGCCGCCGTAACAAGTTCAGATGCGATTTAAAACTCCGAAGCGCGTCAAGTAGAAGGACAGACTGATTTGCGAATCCAACTTATTCTCCTGGCGGCCTTTTCCTGGACATCAACCACCGCTGACCAGTGGCCGCGCCAAATCGGAAATTGGGTAATTGAGCGGGACATTGCAGCGTCGCGCCCAACCGACACTGCGAACGCCTGTCGGATGTACATCAAGGCACCGCAGGACCAGCCAAGCATTGTGATAAGTCTGAGTCAGCGCGATACTCTCATAGTGACACTGGTTAATCCGCCAGTATCACCTGAACGGCTAATCGGCCGCGACTTAACGGTCTTTGCTGCGTCAGGCGGGAGCTTCTGGCTCAAAATCACGCAGGCACGCGAAGTGAATGGACGGCCATCCGTCAGTGGTCCTCTTGGCGAGACGGTGGATGGACGGGTTCTGCAAAGAGACATCGTTCATTTTTTGCATTCAGTTTCACGCGCTCGAAGCATTCGGTTTCATCTGGGCGATCGGCGAGAGGTAACGGTTATCACGGAAGGAAACGAGGAAGCTGTGACGGCCTTGAGCCGCGACTGCATCCTTCGACCCAATATTCCGATTTAGGTTAAGGGTTACGCCGCCTCAGGTGGAGTTCGGAGCCGATCTCAGACGAACGTCTGTTCCGTTCCATCCCGCTTCCAGGCCGCACTTGCGACACCCGCGCCGCCGACCCGCGCCGCAGCACGTACAACAAGCCCGCGCGCCGTCGCGTTGCGCACCGCCTAATCCCTCGCCGCCGAAGTTGTTGGCCCTCCGAACTACACGCCACGCGCATGAGCCTTAACTCCAACATCCATGACGGCCTCGCGGATGTGCGGCTTGCAACCGCCCCCAGTTTCCACCGAGACATCTCAACGGGACATCTGCGACCATCCCGCTCCGGAACACTGGTTCTGGGACGCTCGGTTAAAGATTTGGCGCCGGTCGCCCAACGACCGCGAGGCGGAGACCGCGCAAGGGATGGAATGCGGCGGCTGGACCTTCCATTTCCCCTTGCTCCTCGCGACGGTTTCGGCGAACGCCGCCCCACTGACCTAGACGTGCGGTGCCCGAGACGCGCCCGAGTCGATACGAAGAACGGGCTTATTCTGATCCGAATTCACGACCCAGCGGTGCCAGACCATCAGGCACGAATCATGCTGGGTTCGGCAACAGGCGGCGACCCACCTCCGACGATACTGGCGTCGCCGGTCGAGAATGTGCTGGCGCGTTCGGACGGATCACGGCCTGAAGGCCCATACTGGGTAGCGCGAGTGGCGTCACCCGCCCCCAGACATACAAATCGGGATCGGACCTCACGCCCGGGCATCTTCAGTTGACGTGGCCGAACGGCGAATCACGGAAGCTAAACCTTGAATACGCAAAGACGCATTTACTTGCTGTGTTGAATATTGACATTGACCATGTACTCGGAGCAGGAGCAGCCTCTTCCAGCCAAAGTCGGGGCGGGAGGATTAAGCAATGCATATCATCATGCGACGCTTTCCTAGGGCTGCTCATCTTGCGGAGGAGGGCGCCCGAAAGACCAAAGAATCTCTCCTCCCCATCTTGCAGAAGCATCCGGGCTGGAAGGGCTTCGTCGGCTTCCAATCAGAGCAGGGAGATGTCTGGGCCTGCACGATGTACAGCGATGCCTCGGCCGCGCGGGAATTGGCGGAAAGGGCCGCCGCTTGGAGGCAGGAGAACATGAGCGAGTTCCCCCCGCCGGAGAACTTCCTCGGCGAGGTGGGGGCGCATCTGGCCCTAAAGAGTGGCGGCCAGGACGACCTCTACTGCATGGTCAGGAAGGCCGAGGGCGCACCAGCTTCTAGTCCACAGCCCATAGGAGAGAAAATCCTGAACGCGGCGAAGTCGCTGCCGGGCCTCAAGGGGGCCTACATCATGCGCTCCACCGATGATCCCACTAAAGCGGCCTCGCTCTGGCTGTGCGACAGCCGTGAACACGCCATGGCCGTGCATGAAGAGACGATGGGGGTGCATATTCCGGGGGTGAAGACGCGGCTGGTGGGCGCGGGCAAGGCAGTGATCCTCGCCCTGCCGTAAAGGTAATGGCAGATGGCTGAGCCCACCGCCGAACCCCGGCAGGAGGAGGTCTGTTTAGCTTCACCCTCGCCCCTCCTGCCGCGTGAGGCGATGCACTCCGGCTGGCACACCGTGCTGTCGCAAGACTGGTTCATCGAGTTGCGGTACTGGGATGCACGCCTGCAAATCTGGCGCGTCTGCCCGAACTGCCGCGATGCCGAGACTCCTGAAGATTTGGGCTGTCAGGGCTATGTCTATTTGGGCGTTCGAGAGTAGGAGGTTGGGTAGCCTGCTGACATGCCTCAGCGTCGGCATGCCTGAAGATTTGACCGGTTTCGCGATAGGAACTGCGGTCATGGCGAGGAAAGTTAGATGCCGGTGTCAGGCGTGTTCCTGCGACACGCGCCACGCGACAGCGAGCCCAGACTAAGCGCGGTAACGGCCTCAATCTCAAAGCGCGCTTCGCTGCTCGAACTACACGAACCGTACTGAAGTGACCCTGATCAAAACATGAAGCCGGAACGACATGTCGTTGGGTGGCGGTCCTCTGGCGCTGGGTGAACCCTGCTATGCCGCTCGAAGCTCAGTGGCTAACTACTGCGGCGATGGCGGCAACCCGAACCACTCCGCTTGCCGAGCTTCGTCCATGATCGCCACCCACTGTGTGCTGCCCTCACGCACCAGCACGGGCGGAGTTGTTGCTGGCCCGCTCTGCTGAGCTTCGTGCTGGCGCAGCCGCGAGGCATGCACCTCGATTGCCTCACTCTCCTGCATGGGGTCGCTGCACATCAGCGCTCTGGTGGCGATCACTGTGGCACAGACCATTGCGTGCATCGTTTCCCTCCACGGTATCAGGGACTTTGGCGGCTGCGCACGGCCTCAAAAACGGTCGGCTCTTCGAGAACTTTGCCTTGCCGTACCTGCCAAGGCATGGAGAGCACACTGACCAGCCGCTCAGAACCGTCGAACAAAACGCTCATTTGGGGCCCGGTAGCGCTGAAGCTTACGTCGCTGATGCGATCCAGCGCGATGGGCATGCTGCGCAACAAAACTAGGCCCTGGTAGGACATGTCAAAGCGGTAGTGACCACCGACAAACACGGGCCAGAAGGTCAGTGCTTCGATCCTGCCCCACGTCGGCGGCGAGGGAGGGTAGCGAAGGCGCAAGTGTAGGCGCTCTCCATCAGGGGTGGCGAAGGACCAGTCCTCCTGGTTCTCCCGCACGCCGCCGCGAGAGCGGATGATGCGCTCCATGTTGCTGTCGGCGAAAACGAAGTGGCCGTAGGCGCCGGGCACGCCTTGGGGTCGTGCCGAGAAGCCGTGAATGATCATCCATCCCTCCGCCTCCGCCGCATTGCGCGCGGGGACGACGAGCACCACGGCATGATTCGGAGTCTCTGCCGTCCTATTCCCATCGGCATCTTGCGGAGCCATTTGGTCAGAGAAGGCGACGATGAGGTTCGCCCTCCGTGATCGAAGCGATTGTAGCGGACTGACCTGCCAGCCCGCAGGTAGATGGCGCTGAGCCACCGCCTCAGACACCTGGAAGGCAAGGAGGGTGCAGATGCTCACATCACGCTGGTCAAGTGTCTGGGACTGGCTGGCTGTACCGGGCAGGGCTGTGCAAGCAAAAGCGAATGCCAAAGATCGCCGACTGAACATGTCGATCTTCCTTTGGGATGGCTTAGCCCTCGATTCCTACTACCTCTCGCCCAAGGATTTCCAGGAAAGAC
>NZ_JBNXUN010000032.1:0-26752 GCF_050563525.1 Falsiroseomonas sp. HC035 | reverse complement strand
GGCTGACCATCTCGCTGATCTCAGCGAGGTGCAGGTTCATCGCTGCGGTGTTGCACAACGGCAGGACCAGCGCCGCGCCCTTGCCCTCCTTGGGGCAGACGGCGCCGAAGATGTAGACCGACGTATAGCGCTGATCCTGCGGCGCCGCGGGCCTGGTTCCGCGCCGCGCCCAGCGGCGGGTGATGCCGTTCTTCTGGCCGACGCGGGCTTCGTCGGCGAACCAGATCTCTATCGCGTCGCGGCCGAGGTCCTGCTCGCGCGCGATGCCCGCCAGCGTGGCGGGGAAGTTTATGGGATGGCCCGCCCCTCCACTCCGCAGCGGTAAGCTGAGGGGGCAACCGGAGGGAAGTGGGAGCGAGGACGATGGCGATCGCGGTACTCGGGATAGACCTGGGCAAGAACAGCTGCAGCCTGGTGGGGCTCGATGTGGACGGGCGTGTGGTGCTGCGCCGGCGCCTGCTGCGGCCGAGCGTGGTCAAGCTTGCGGCTGAGTTGCCGGCCTGCATGGTGGCGATGGAAGCCTGCTGCGGGGCGCACCACCTGGGCCGCGTGCTGCAGAAACAGGGTCATCAGGTCCGGCTGATGTCGCCGGAGTACGTGCGACCCTACGTCAAGTCGCAGAAGAATGATGACCGCGACGCCGAGGCGATCGCGGAGGCTGCAACGCAGCCCACGATGCGGTTCGTCGAGCTGAAGAGCGAGGCCCAGCTCGACATGCAGAGCCTGCATCGCGCGCGGGACCGGCTGGTCGGCGAGCGGACGGCCCTGATCAATCAGCTGCGCGCCTTCCTGCTGGAGCGCGGCATCACGGTGCCGAAGGGACGCCGCAAGCTGGAGCTGTTCCTTGCAGAGCAGGAGGCCGGCGGTCTGGACGGCTTCAGCACTCGGACCCGATTGTTGATCGAGGACATGCGGGCCGAGTGGGGCGAGCTCGACCGGCGCATCGCCGCCTTCGACGATGAGTTCGCCGCACAGGCGCGCACCGACGAGACCGCCCGGCTGTTGACTTCGGTCCCCGGCATTGGGCCGCTGACTGCGACGGCGATGGTCGCCGCCATCGGCAACGCCGCCACGTTCGGGCGCGGTCGGGACCTGGCCGCCTGGCTCGGGTTGGTGCCGAAGCAGTCGACAACCGGCGGCAAGCCAAAGCTGCTGGGGATCAACAAGCGAGGGAATGTCTACCTGCTGTCAACGGCGGAGCAAAACCAGGCCAGCGTGGCGGAGTAAAACAAGGCCACTGGCGGCATCGCGGCGGCGGACGTGACCGGCCCCCGATCGGGGGTCGGTCACGTCCGCGGCTGGCTTGCTTGGGTGTCAGCCCGGCAGGATCTCGCCGGTATCCTGGTCGATCTGCTCGCCGGCAGCGGCTTCGCCTTGCACCGTCTTCGTCGGCGGGCGCCGGCGAGCGGCGGACTGGGCCAGGCGGTAGCTCTCGCCGTTCATGGTCAGGATGTGGACGTGGTGGGTGAGCCTGTCCAACAAGGCGCCGGTCAAAACCGCGCCTGGCGGATCCGCCGTTCGACCAGGCGCCGCTCGCGGTCGATCAACTCCAGCTCGAGCACCCTAACATGGTCGCCGGCCGCGCCGCCCTGCCCCGGCTGCTGGCCGACTTTGTCGGGTATGATTTTTGCGTTCAGTGGCCCTCGCCGTCCTGCCCATTCCGGCGCTTCCCGGCAGCGTCCATCGTCGAAGTCCGGCCGAGCATTACGTGGGTGAGGCGCTGAACCGGCTGCGATGCCGGGTGTGCGACCAGCCGAGAGATCGTCCTGCTGGCGCGGGATACCTTGAGCGGCGGCGCAGAGAGCCTCGCGCTCCGGATCGAGGCGGATAGCTGGCGACCGCTCCGGTAAGCGGCCCTGCATCAAGATTGTCTGCGATTACGCCTTAATGCATATCAGCGAGGTCCATACCGGCGGGGGTCGGCCGATTCGGACGGCAGCGCGGGGCGGGTCGAGGCTGTGGCCCAGCCTCCTCGCTCCGCGCCGCTCCTCCGCTGACGCAGACAAGAAAGGCCCCGGCGGACAGCGCCAGGGCCAGTTTCAGGGTGCTTCAGGATAGAGCTTTAGCGCCCTCGGCGGCGCGCGGTTCAGATTGGATCCGAGCGCGGCCTGACCATATCGAGGAGGTCCCCGGCCGGCGCGAGATCGCCAGCTCTGGATCGCAGCGAGGGTTGGCAGGCTTGTTCCCTCTGATCCTCGCTGCGTCGTCCGGCTCTGTTTGGTGCAAAACAATCGCGGCCGGAACTCCTCCTCCTCGCCGGCGTGGTCACGCCTGGTCGCCGTCAGCCGCGTCGAGGGCGGGAGGAGCGTGGAAGCTTTCGTGCTTCGCCGTCTGGCCTCCAGCCTTGCCAGCCCTGCGGCGGCACGAGCCTCCAGCCAAGCTCTAAGAGAGCCTGCGCAGCCTCGCGCGTTTGGGGATCGAGGTCGCGGGAGCCATCGGCAAATCCCAAAGCCTTCGCCACATGATCCCAAGTCTTACAGCCCATATTGGGGAGACGAAGTGCTTCTCTTCTGTGATGCGGTCTAAGGTCACTCAGGCGCTTAAGTCCCAAGCCTGCGACCATCAATGCTATACGTGTAGATGATCTACCGAAGCCCCTTTTCTGCAAATTAACCGCCAGCCTGACGATGCGGTCTTGGTACTCTGATTTTCCGCTCATCTCGCCGGCTCCAGCATTTAGCGGGCGGAGCAAATCTAAACCGAGCTGGTTTCAGTTTATTACACTCATTCTACTTGTTACCTGCTAAACTATTCTCGCGTATAGGTTGACGATCTGAGTGACCTTGTGTGGACGGCCCCCTTCGACGCAAGGGCTGAGTGGCGATCTGGCGCCGCGGTCGGGTGCGGTCATGTGTCCGGCCTGTTAATGCGGCGCATGACCGCTGGCCCTGATGCAATCCGCAGCCTGGCTCCCAATCAGTTTGGCGCGCTTGGGGCGCGAGTCACTCAACGGGTTCTGCCGGGCCTCGGGTTCGACCGATGTGCCATCACGCCACCTTTGCCCTCACGCGCCCGCCGCTCGCGGCGATCTCCGGCGGGAAGCTCTTGCGATCCTCAGGCCACGGCGGGCCGCGCAGCGCTGCGTTGCGGGTCGTAGCTGCCGCCGTACGCCAGCAGCGCCCGGACGATCCGCGCCGCCTTATTGGCCTGCGCGACGGCGGCGACCATGGTCGGACGTCGCGCGATCAGGCTGGCGAGCCAGCCTTCGCCTGCCTTGGTGCGGTTGTGGCGGATGACGGTCGAGGCGCCGAGCACCAGAAGGCGGCGCAGGTATCGATCTCCCGCTTTCGAGATACCGCCCTGGCGGGGCTTGCCGCCCGTGCTGTTTTGCTTCGGCACGAGCCCGATCCAGGCGGCGAAGTGGCGCGCAGAGGCGAAATTCGACACCTCCCCCACGGTGGCCACGAGCGCCGAGGCGGTGATCGGACCGATGCCGGGCACCGTGGCCAGGCGGCGGCTGGCTTCGGTGCCCTTGTGCCACACCAGGATCGCCGCCTCGATCTCGTCCGCCCGTCGCTCTATGGCTTCGATCTCGTCCGCGAGCCCGAGCAGCGCCTCCTTCGCGAGCGATGGCAGGCCCGCCATACCCTGCCCGCGTAGGGCGGCCAGAAGCTCGCTCACCCCGCCCACCCCCTGCCGCGCCACGATACCAAACTCCGCCATGTGCCCGCGCAGCGCGTTCACCAGCATGGTGCGCTGGCAGACCAACAGGTCGCGCGTGCGGTGCAGAACCAGCACCGCCTGCTGCTCGGGCGTCTTGACCGGCACGAAGCGCATCGTCGGCCGCGTCACCGCCTCGCAGATCGCCTCGGCATCGGCGGCGTCAGTCTTGCCGCGCTTGACGTAGGGCTTCACATAGGCCGCTGGGATCAGCCGCACCTCGTGGCCCAGCGCCCGGATCTCGCGCGCCCAGTGGTGCGCCGTGCCGCACGCCTCGATACCGACCACGCAGGGCGGCAGGACGCGGAAGAAGTCCAGCACCTCACTGCGGCCCAGCTTACGCCGCAGCGCCGCACGGCCAGCAGCGTCAACTCCATGCGCCTGGAACACGCGCTTGGCGATGTCCAGGCCGATCGTGGTAATCTCCATAGCGGACGGCTCCTCTGCTCACAGCCTTCAACAGCCGCGAGCCTTGCACATTGATGCCGCTCAGGGGCCGTCCACCGCATCAGTGTTGGTCGTCAAGCACTTTGAACGTGCCATGGCGCGGCTTAAGGATGATGGCGTTGAGGCTTGCGGCGCAGGGGCCGGCCCTCGGAATCAGGCCGGCTTCAGGCCGGCAAGGTCGGCGGCGCGCCGAGCATTCTCCAACTCCGTGCGAAGGAACGCTGCGAAGCCATCCGGTGTGCGCTGTTCCTCGCTCCCCATCACGGCGCCCAGTTCGACGATGCGCGTCTGCACCTCCGGTTCCGCAAGCGTCGCTTGCAGGGCCGCGGCCAGATGTGCAACCACGCCGGGCGGCGTCGCTGCCGGTGCGACCAGCCCTCCATAGCTGCCGGCTGTGAAGCCGGCCAAGCCAGATTCGATGAAGGTCGGCACATCCGGTATCAAGGGCGCGCGTTGCGGCGTCGCGATGGCAACGATGCGCGCCTTGCCGTCTCGATGCAGCGGCAGGGCCGAGGGTAGTTCGACGAAACCCGCATCCACGGTGCCGCTGATCAGATCCGGAACCATGGCGCTACCACCGCGGTAGGGCACGTGCTGCACCCGGACATTCGCCGCGGCCATCATCAACTCCAGCGCCAGATGCGCGGCGCTGCCATTGCCCGGCGTGGCGATAGTGACTGCACCGGGCCGCGACCGCAGGATTGCGAGGAATTCGTTCAGTGTCCGCGCCGGAATGCGCGGGCCGACTTGGCAGATCATCGGCAGGATGCCGACCAGTCCGATCGGCTTGAAGTCACGCTCGACATCATAGGATAGCCGCGCCTGCAGCACCGGGTTGGCGGTCAGCGGCCCGCCGGCGCCGAACAGCAGGGTATAGCCATCGGGCGTCGCACGGGCGACCAGCTCGGCACCAATGCTGCCGCCTGCACCCGCGCGATTTTCGATGACCATGCTGCCGCCTAGGCGCTCGCCCATGCGGCTGGCCAGGATGCGGGCGAGGATGTCTGTGTTTCCACCAGCGGTGAACGGTACGATGACGCGGATCGGCCGGTCCGGATAGGCCGCCGCGGCGGCACGTGGCAGCACCGAGGCGAGGATGGGCACGATGGCGCTCTGCAGCAGCAGCCGACGTCCTGACATGGGGAATCCTCCGGTTCGGCGTCTTCGTCCGATCACGACAGGGTTACACCCGCGATATGATCCTGCAAGCCGGATCAGCTTGCCGCACCGCCGGGCATGGACCAGCATCGTCATGACAAAAAAGGAAACGAGGCATGCAGCAGCGGCGTCTGGGGCGAACCGGCATATCGGTCTCAGTGCTCGGCTATGGGTGCGGCGCGATCGGCGGGTTGATGGTGCATGGTACTGCAGCCGAGCAGGAACAGGCGATCGGGCGCGCACTGGATTACGGCATCACCTATTTCGATACGGCGACGGCCTATGGCGACGGTGCTTCGGAGACCAATCTGGGCCGCGCGCTGCGGTCGCTGCGTGCCAGTCCCACCGTCGGCACCAAGGTGCGAATCTATCCCGCGCAGCGTGCCGACATCGCCGGCACCATCGTGACCTCGCTGGAGGGCAGCCTTGCCAGGCTGGGCCGCGACAGCGTCGACCTGCTGCAACTGCATAACCCGATCACCAAGGCCGGCGAGGCTCCGGCCTTCACCGTGGAGCAGGTCCTGAACGAGGCGGTGCCAGCCCTGCGGAGGCTGCGCGACCAGGGCAAGATCCGCTGGTACGGCATCACGGGCCTCGGCGATGCTCCGGCGCTGCGCCAAGTTATGGAAGAGGGCGGCATCGCCACGGCGCAGATGCCCTACAACCTGCTGAACACGAGCGGAGTCGTGCCAGCCACTAAGGGAACCTCCATGCCGGATCTGGGGCAGGTCATCGCCCATGCGGCGGCGGCGGATATCGGGGTGCTGGCAATCCGCATCCTGGCTGGCGGGGCGCTTAGCGGCAGCGAGGCGCGCGGCACCTACGCATCCGCGACCCTGCAGCCGATCGGCTCCGGCGCCAGCTATGCCGACGACGTCGCCAGCGCCCGGCGGTTGCAGCCGCTGATCGATGCGGGGCATGCGGCGGATCTGGTGGAACTCGCGCTGCGCTTTGCGATCGGGCCGGAGGAGATCAGCAGTGCGCTGATCGGCACCACGAGCCTTGCCGAGCTGGACCACGCCGTGGCCAGCGTGAACAAGGGGAAGCTGCCGGCCGAGACTCTGACCTTGCTGGAGATGTCGGGCCGCAGCTGAGCGCGACGATTGCATTGAAAGCGCTGGCGGATGTGGAGCTTCGAGATCTGGCGGTCTGACACCAGCCTCCAGGTCTGGCGCGCCGGACGGTGCGGCGATGGGGTTCCTCGCGCCCGGACCTGCAGTGTCCTGCCAGGAGCCAGGCTGTTGGCGCCGCAGGGGTGCCGCCTCTCCCGCACACTGCGAAGGCCGAAAAGCCGCGGGAATAAGGTGCGGGAATAACGGTTGCCGAAATGAGCGCAGGGACTGCCGCTGGTCGATGACGGGCATCAGGGACGTGGATGCTCTTCTTTTTGCCGCCCCGGTCGATGCCCGCCAGACGTCATCGCCCTTTGCAGCAGGAGCGCCATGTTCCCTCCATAGGGTAGGAGCCGAATGTGAGGTGACCATGCCTGCTGGAACCAAGCCCACGGACCGTCCCGACGACGCTCTCCTGGCCGAGGTGGCCAAGGCCCTCGACCAAACCGCCATCCCTCACAGGGCCGGCGCCTCCAGGGCGGCCTGCGCGGCGGCCGTGCTGCGGGGCGATGCCGCGCCGGTCGGTGGCGAGGCCGGGCGCGCCCGCCTCGCCCATCTGGCGCTGCGGATGCTGGCGCAGCCGGAGGCGGCCTTTGGGCCGGGTGGGGTGGCCCGCTTCCTATGGCAACAGCATGACCATCTGCGGGAAGCTCCGCTCGACCTCGTGCGCACCGTGGCGGGCGCGGAGCAGGTACGCCGGCTGGGGGAGCTGGAGCCTCCGCTGGGGCGGCCGGACCCGGCCCGGGTCGAGGTCGCGGCGCAGCTGGACGACCTCACGGCCGAGGAGGCCTTTGCCGCCTATGCGGCGGGCCATATCGGCAGCCCGCAGGTGATGGCCATCATCGGCCTGCGCAGCCTCTACGGCATCATGACGGCGCTGACGCAGCGCGACCTCAGGCTGCCTGCCAAACCCAGCCCGGTGGGACCCGGTCGCGATGACCGCGACCTGCTCTGGGAGAACATGAGCCGTCGCGAGGATCCCGCTCTCATGGCCGGGGACGCCGAGTATTATCATCATCGCCCGGTGCCGCTCCACGGGCCGGACCTGGATGGGGCCTGGCCCTCGGAGGTGCCGGACGATGCCGGCAGCCTGATGGCCCTGGACAGCGTCGCGGCCGCCTTGGATGCCGAGGTCACGCAGCAGCTGGCACAGGCGGATCGCGCCGCGGCGGCAGCTGCCGGGCTGCGGGGCGATGCGGCGGCGGTTGGCGGCGAGGAGGCCCGGGCGCGGCTTGTCGGCTGGAGCCTGCTGCTGATGCGGCGCCTGGAGCAGGAGCGGGCCGAGGGGACGGCGATGATCCTGCTCCAGCCGCTGCGTGAGGCGGGTGGGCCCTACGCCTTCGCTGATTGGGGCGAGGGAGCCCTGGAGCTGGCGCGCACGGCGGAGGGTGCCGCGCGGGTTGAGCGCTGGCTGACGCCGGATGAGGGCACGCCCGTGATCATGGCGTTGGGGACGACCCTGCGCCCGGGTGTGGAGACCGAGCAGGCCTTCGTCGCCTACGCCGAAGGGCGCATCGACAGCCGGCGCTTGATGGAGGTCACCGGGCTCGACCGGTTCATCGACGTGTGGGGCCAGTTGTACATGCGCGGGCTGCGGCTGCCCTTCGCACCCACTCCCGTGGGTTCAGGACGCGATGACCGTGATCTGCTGTGGGAGAGCATGACGGCAGGGGGCTCACATCCGACAGCCCGGCCTGCCGGCCCCGCGTCATAGCCAGGGCAGCCAGGGAGGCGGCTCGTGAATGGACCGCAGGAGGTACGGAAGACGCCGCAGGCGGCGGTGCCGGTACCACTGGGTCAGGGCGCGCAAGTGCACAGAGAAGGCGCCGGCAGTTGCACCGGGCCAAGGCGGTTCCGTGATCCTGGTCGAACAGTAGGGGAGTGGGGCGGCCGTGGCGTCAGTCAACGAAGTTGGACCGTCCAGACGCAGTACGAAACAATATAAAACAATGAGTTAGTTCTGTCGGCGCTCCGAGGCTCTGGATAAACAATGCGAGAGGCGTTCGATGGCCCTCTGCCGGAGGGCCCGTCGGAGAGCGGCGAAGCCGTCAATGAGCACCTCGCAGCGCGTGCCGGACCTGGCCTGCACCTGAGCTGCGATCTGGCGGGTCGCATAGGACCATCGCCAGCCAAGCGGTTGGGCGCCGAGGGCGCTGTGAGGGAATTCTCCATCGGCGTGTGGACAGGTCCGGAAGCGACGATGGGGATGCGCCTGGAGCCAAATCCAGTTGGCCTTGGAAGCGGCTTCCAGGGCGTCTTCGGGGAAGGCAGGGGGCTTCATCAAGGTCATGGTCGTTCCTCTAATTTCGGAACTCGGTCAGGGCTGCGCGGGGGTTTTTTCCCGCGCCAGGGCACGGCCAGCGCCCCTCCCGGGCCTATCGGGAAAGCGGCCTCCAGACGGCGCGACAGCGCATCCAGGCGAGCACGTGCGACCAACAGCGGCCGGGCAGGGGCTCTTGTCGCGGGCGGCAGCATGAGGCGGGGGGCAGGAGCCTCAGCGGGCTTCCTGGATGGCGTGAGGGCAGGCTCAGGCACCACCTCAAAGGCGGCGACCGCGCATTCCAGTTCCTGCTCCAATGCATCGCGCCCGCCCTCGATCGGCACCAGGGCAATGGACCAGCGGCGGGCACCCGGCCTTCGGTAGCGCGCGACCGTTTGGCATTTAAAGCGGCCATCCGCCTTATAAGTACCTCTCATAAGCGATGTGGCCGCTTTGAAATCCCAGTCGGCCAGGTTTCGCCTCGCGGTCCGCTCGCTCTCCCACCGGTCGGGCCGAGCCGTGACCATGTCCTCCGGCGCCAGGGGCAGCGCCCGGAGGAAGAGGGCGGCTTCGGCCGTCGCCGCCGCCAGCCGGGATGGCCGGTATTCCTCCCAGGTCGGGTTCTCATGGACGGTCAGGGGAAGGGCGAGGGCGGCCAGCACCACCACCCGCACCGGCCTGGTAGCGGTCCGCCGCACGCCGCGAGACCGGCCGATAGCCTGCAGGACGGCCCCCTCGCTCACGCTCCGCCGGACAGCCTCAACCAGGGGGTCAGGGTGGCGTGGCTGGCGGGTGACGGCGCGGCCGGTGCCGTCTGCCATGCGGAGCGCCGATGTCGTGACATCGAGCGGCGCGCGCCCGAGGGAAGCGAACGGCGGCTGGTCTATCTCAGCCCCCGCGGCCTTGAGGTCGCCCAGGTGATTTTCGGTTGCCTGCAGCGGCTTCATACTGACTGGGCCCAGCATGTCGGGCCGGACCGGTTCGAGGCGTTCGTCGACGTGCTGAGGGAGTCGTCCGCAAAGGCGCGGGAGGAGGAAGCACGGGAGGATGCCCCTGGCGCTCCTCAGGAGCGCTGACAGAGGGTGGCTCTTCATCCCCACCACCCGGCGAAGCCTCCCCTCCCCGCGTGCGACTCCCATCCGCTTTGCTGCGCCGGATCACGTCCGCACCCCTCGGTGATGCGCCGACGCTAAACCTGCGGTCCGGTCCCTGCCCCAGCGTCGGGCCTGCTGCCGCCGATACCCTGAGCCGCACATGCGGCTTCCGCCTCGCTGATCAGGGCGTTGAGGTCGGCGACGATCCGCCGTGCCTGGCCGCGCAGCCTTTGGTCGGCGATGGCCTCGGCGCTGCGACGCCCGTGCTTCCACGTCGCCTTCCGGCAGCGCTCCAGACCCTCCGGCGTTCGCGCCCCGGGCTGAGGTCTGGCTTGGGGCGGGAGAGGGTCGCTCACTTTCGACCCCCCCCCGCTTCACCGTGCCCGCGACCACCGCCTGCCCGCCATCCCGACCGTGATGTACTGCACCGTGACGGTCTGCCGGCCACCGTTCCGCAGCCGCTCCACGGTCAGCATGCCGCGTTGCGAGCATTCGAGTGCCCGCGTCGCCCCTCTCACCATCCGGACCGCCTCGATGCTCTGCATCTGCTGTCGCTCCTCAGGCGCTCCGGGCGTCATCAGCGCCATGAAACGACGCGCCTTGGCCAGCATCTCCATGCCGACCGCCTGCATCGCCGCAATCTGGTGGACGAGGTTGCGCTCCATCGTGGTCTGCGCGCCGATGCTTTCCCCCATCTCCAGGGCCAGTGTGAGCGCCGGATTGGAAACCGCGGCCGTCAGCATCATCCGTTGCTCGCTGGCCTCGGCGGCCAGCATGTCGGGGGGCTGCTGCACAGCCTTCTGGAACGCGTCCGGTCCGAACTCCGGCGCCGGCGCCACCACCACCTCGCCGCTGTTGCCCTCGACCAGGGGAGCCCCGGCGGCGAGCAGCGGATCGCATTAGCGGTCCGACTGACGCTCGAGGTAGGCGGCGTCATGATCCTCGCGGTCCGCGCCGGTCGCGTCGCCACCATCCCGCATCTGGCGAGCGCGCTGGCGCCGCGTGGTGGCTGTCGCCCTCAGCACACGGGAGAACACACCGCTGCCGTCGCGGATGGGCTTGCCAGCCAGGCGGGGCAGGTTGGGATCATGTGGAATGTCCGGATCGTCGCTCACGCCTGACCACTCCTCGTCCTACAGGGCCTAGAGTAGAATTTTCAGGAAAAGACATCCACCTTAATGCCTGTTTTCGTTAACGATTTCGTCAGCACGCGCTGCAGATCTTCAAAGGTCCCGCACTACAAAATCGATTGTGTTGAGCTCATACACATTGATCAAGGCTCTGCCGTAACCAAGCCGTAAAGGCCTGGACAGGCGAGCGTCGCGAGGCGGCCTCTGTCATTACAGCGTAATATCCTGTTCCATCATCGAAGGTGGAGGCGAAAGGCTGCACGAGCGAGCCTGTGACCAGGGCGTCGGCAACCAGACTTCCCCAGGTTATCGCCACGCCTTGCGCGGCTTCAGCGCTCGCCAATGCGAGCGCGGTCTCGCTGAAGCGCGGACCACGTTCGGCGATGCCGGGATCAAGATCCGCCGCCTCGAGCCAGTTCCGCCAGTAGGGCCGCTCGGCGTAATGCAGCAGGACCGACCCAGCGAGGAACGCGCCAGGCTGCATTGCCTGGGCGGTCTTACCCCAAAGTGCCGGAGCGCAAACGGGAAACATCACCTCCCGTGTCAGCGGCTGCACCACATGCCCTGGCCAGTCCCCGTTGCCGGCGCGGATCGCCACGTCGACATCGGCGCCATGCAACTGCGCGAAATATCGGTGCGTCTCCAGTCGCAGCTCAATCCAGGGATGCCGCATCACGAAGTCGCCGATGCGCGGTGCCAGCACGCGCATGGCGAAGGTGCGCGCCGCGTTCACTGCCAGCGTGGTACGGGTCCGCGGCTGGCCGATCCGCGCCAGCCCGGCCTCGAGTTGGTCGAGGCCGCGACGCACGTAGTCCGCGAGCAGGTCGCCTGCCTCGGTCAGCGACAGGCCGCGCGGCCCTCGGACGAAAAGACGTTCCCGCAGCCGTTCCTCCAGAAGCTTGATCTGCCTGCTGACGGCCCCCTGGGTAATACCGAGTTCCGCTGCCGCCCGGCCCATGTTCAGGTGCCGGGCGGAGGCATCGAAGACGCGCAGCGCCTGTAGAGGAAGATTGGCCACGCCTTGAGTCAGGCTCATGGCTCGCGACGTTAATTGGCCATACCAGAACTGCCAAGGCCGTGCCCTACTCGCCGGAACAGTGAGAAGGCCATTGGATGAAGCCGGGCGCGAGGTTTGACCCTGTCACCCTCCAGATCCTCTGGGGCCGGCTGATCTCGACGGCAGACGAGGCCGCCGCGGCGCTGCTGCGAACCTCCTTCTCCACCATTGTCCGAGAGTCGAACGATTTCGCCACCGTGCTGATGGACGCCAAGGGCAACAGCCTGGCCGAGAACTCCATCGGCATCCCGTCCTTCGTCGGCCTGCTGCCGCGCACGCTGCGCCACATGCTGGCCGACATCCCGCTGGAGGAATTGCGGCCGGGCGACTGCCTCATCACCAATGACCCCTGGATGGGCACCGGTCACTTGCTCGACATCACCATGGCCGCTCCAATCTTTCACAGGGGCAGGCTGGTGGGCTTCTCCGGTGCCACCTCGCACATGCCGGACATGGGCGGCGCACCATGGTCCGCGGACTGCCAGGAGATCTACGAGGAAGGCCTGCGCATCCACCCGACGAAGTTCCTCATTGAGGGGCAGGAGAACCGGGAGGTCGTGCGCTTCATCCGCGGTAACGTTCGCGTCGCCGACCAGGTGATGGGCGACATCTACGCCCAGGTCACCGCGCAGACCGTCTGCGCGCGCCGCCTCTGCGAATTCCTGGACGACACCGGCCTCGCGGACCTCACCGAATTGTCGGCGACTCTGCAGGACCGTGCCGACCGCGCAATGCGCAAGGCCATCGCCGCCCTGCCCGACGGCACCTGGCGCGCCACCACCTTCGCCGATGGCTACGAGGACCAGGAGACGCGCATCGAGTGCGCCGTCACGGTGGAGGGCGACGCGCTCAGCGTCGACTATGCCGGCACCTCGCCGCAGATCATGCGCGGGCTGAACTCCGTGATGAACTACACCTACGCCTACACGGTCTATCCACTGAAATGCGCTCTGGATCCGCTGACCCCGCGCAATGAGGGGTCCTACCGCGCGGTACGGGTGACGGCGCCGGAAGGCAGCATCCTGAACCCCGTACACCCCGCCCCCTGCAACGCGCGGCACCTCACCGGCCTGTTCCTCAGCGGGGCCGTGTACCAGTGCATAGCCGGGATCGTGCCGGACAAGGTGATTGCGGACAGTTCCTCGCCAAGTCCGCGGCCCGTCTATACCGGGCGCGACCGGCATGGCGACCGCTTCAACCAAGTGTTGTTCGGTAGCGGCGGCATGGGCGCCAGTGCCGGCGCCGACGGGCTGAACACCACGGCGTTCCCAACCAATTCCGGCTCCGGCAGCATCGAGGCCTTCGAAGCCAGCGCACCGATCATCGTCTGGAAGAAGGACCTGCTGCCAGATAGCGGCGGCGCCGGCACCCATCGCGGCGGCTTGGGCCAGGAGATCGAGCTTGAGGTGATGACGGAGGAGCCCGTGCGCCTATCCCTCATCTCCGACCGCATGCGGCACCCGGCCGAGGGCCTGGCGGGCGGCGCGGCCGGTGCGCCGGCCCTGGTGAGGTTGCAGGATGGCCGCCACCCGCATCCGAAATCGCGCAGCATCTTGCAACCCGGTGAGCGGCTGCACATGCATCTCGGCGGCGGGGGCGGCCACGGGCCGCCATCCGGGCGCGACCCGGCGGCGCTGCGCCGGGACATCGAGGCCGGCTACGTAACGCCCGAGGGTGCCCGCCGCGACTATGGGCCGGAGGCCTAACCCGATGGACGCCAAGGCACCACGAATCCGCATCGGCGTCGACGTCGGCGGCACATTCACCGACTTCGTCTTGGTGGACCCGGCGCGGCAGCTCGTTCTGACCGGCAAGCGACTGACCACACCGGACGACCCCGGCCGCGCCATCCTCGATGGGCTGGCGCGCCTTCTTCACGAAGCAGGCGCGGAGCCGGCATCGGTCCAGGGCCTCGTCCACGGCACCACCCTCGTCACCAACACCGTGATTGAGCGCAAGGGCGCGCGGATCGGCCTGATCACCACGCGCGGGTTCCGCGACAGCCTCGAGATGGGCCGGGAGATGCGCTACGACCTGTACGACCTGTTCCTCGAGAAGCCCGAGCCGCTGGTGCCGCGCCAGCGCCGGCTTCCGGTGACGGAGCGGGTCGATGCCCAGGGACGCACCCTCCTGCCGCTGGCGGAGCAGGAGGTCCGCGACGCAGCCCAGCATCTGCTCATGGCAGGTGTCGAGGCGGTCGCCGTCTGCCTGCTACACTGCTACCTTGATCCAACCCACGAACGCCGCGTCCGCACGATCCTGGCCGAAGAGATGCCGGGTATTCCCGTGACCCTTTCCTCCGACGTGGCGCCCGAGATCCGTGAATACGAACGCGCCAACACCGCCTGCGTGAACGCCTACGTGCAACCGCTGATGGACCGCTACCTCGGCGAGCTGGAGGCGGAGCTGCAACGCCGTGGCTTCAACGCCCCGCTGCACATCATGCTGTCGGGCGGCGGCATCACCACGGTTCGCGCGGCCCGCGCCCAGCCGGTCCACGTCATTGAATCCGGGCCGGCCGCGGGCGCGACCGCTGCTATGCATTTTGGCCGCATCGCCGGCATTGCGGACATGATTTCCTTCGACATGGGCGGTACCACCGCGAAGATGTGCCTGATCGAGAAGGGCGAAGCGGAACACGCTTCGACCTTCGAGGCGGCTCGCGTCCGCCGGTTCCGCAAGGGCTCCGGCCTGCCGCTGAAGGTGCCGGTGATCGACCTTATTGAAATCGGCGCCGGCGGCGGCTCCATCGCCTCGATCAGCGATATGGGGCTGCTGACGGTCGGGCCGGAAAGCGCCGGCTCGATGCCCGGCCCGGTCTGCTACGGACGTGGCGGCACGCGCCCAACGGTGACGGACGCGGACCTCCTGCTTGGCTACCTCTCGCCCGATTACTTCCTGGGTGGCGAGATGGGGCTGGACTACGCTGCTGTGGAACGCGCGGTGGCGCGGGAACTGGCCGATCCGCTCGGCCTGTCCGTGCTGGAGGCGGCCGCCGGCATCCACAGCATCGTCAACGAGAACATGGCCGCGGCAACGCGGATGTATGTCGCGGAGAAGGGGCGCGACCCCCGACGTTATGCCATGCTCGCCTTTGGCGGCGCCGGCCCGGTGCACGCCTACGGCCTGGCGAAGCTCCTCAAGCTGTCCTCCATCCTCGTGCCGCAGGGCGCAGGCGTCGCCTCCGCCCTCGGTTTCCTCGTCGCCGCGCCGGCCGTGGATCTGGTTCGCAGCGGCGTGCAGCGCCTTGGCATCGTCGACTGGGCGCAGGTGGCGGCCCGGTTCGCGGAGATGGAAGCGGAGGCGCAGACGATGCTGGAGGAAGCCGGCGCGGCACCGGGCGATGTCGCGTTCCGCCGCAGCGCGGACATGCGCTACGCCGGCCAGGGTTTCGACATCAGCGTGCCGCTTCCCGACGGGATCGACGCGGATGTCGTAGAGCGGGCCTTCCTCGACACCTACCACCGCCTGTTCGACCGCCGTATCCCGGGTGTGCCAATGGAGGTGCTGAGTTGGCGCCTGCACGCCACCGCATCCCGGCCCGAGATTCCCGGCAGAATGGGCGGCCCTGCCAAGGCACCAGACGCGCTGAAGGGCCGCCGCCCCGTCTGGTTTGCCGAAACCGGCTTGGCGCCCTGCGCCGTCTACGACCGCTATGCCCTCGTGGCGGGCCAGCGCATCCAGGGCCCCGCCGTGGTGGAGGAGCGCGAGTCGACGGTGGTGATCGGCCCCGATGCTGCCTTCACGCTTGACCGTTACGGCAACCTGGTAATCGAAATCGACCACGCCGCCTACGCCACGGACGAAGTCGACGCGGAAGCGGCGGAGTGAACAACCGTCCGGAAGGAAACCAGCCAATGTCCAAATCCTCCGATTTCGCCTGGCTCGACGGCAAGCTGGTGCCCTGGAAGGACGCCACCATGCACATCTCGACCGAATGCGTGCTGCGCGGCGAAAACGTCTTCGAGGGTGAGCGGGCCTACTGGAGCGAGCAGGACCAGGAACTTTACATGTTCCGCCATGCCGATCACATCCGGCGGCTACGCCAGGGTGCGCGCATCATGCGCATGACCATCCCCTATTCGGATGCGGAAATCGAGACCGCCTGCATCGATCTGATCCGCGCCTGCCGATACCGGGGCAGCGTGCATTTTCGACCGGTGGTCTATTTCGCTGAAGGCGAGCTGACGCACTACCTGCCAGACGAGATCCGGACTGGCATGTTCATCCTGGCATTCAGCAAGCCGTCCATCCCGGCGCTGAAAACCGGCGTGAAATCGTGCGTCAGCACCTGGCAGCGCAACGGTGATCTCAGCGCGCCTTCCCGCGTCAAGTCGGGCGCAAACTACCATAACTCGCGGCTCGCCTACATTGAGGCGCGGCTGAACGGCTTCGGCCCGCCGGTCATGCTGAACAATGCTGGCAAGGTGGCGGAGGGGCCGGGGTCCTGCATCATGATGGTTCGCCATGGGCGCCTCGTCACGCCGCCCATCACGGCCGACATCCTCGAGAGCATCACCCGTGACACGCTGATCGAGCTGGCGCGCGAGGAACTTGGGCTGGAAGTCGTCGAGCGCGACGTGAATCGGTCCGAACTCTATGTTTGCGACGAAGCCTTCTTCTGCGGCAGCGGGGCCGAGGTGCTACCAATCGCGTCGATCGACCACTACGACATCGGTGACGGCACGCCCGGCTCGGTGACGCGGCGGCTGCAAGATCTGTACTTCGAGGTCGTGTCCGGTCGGCATGCAAAGTACCAGCACTGGCTCACGCCAGTCTATGCCGGCGCAACCGCGCAGGCGAGCGCAGCAGAATGAAGGAGAACGGCATGCGTCATCCCGTCCCGCGGCGCTCACTGCTCGCCGTGACGATCCCGCTGCTCGCGGCGCCGGCGATGCTGCGTGCGCAGCCCGTTACGCGGGAGGTGCGCCTGGTCGTCGGCTTCTCCGCTGGCGGCAGCGTCGATGCGCTGGCCCGCATCGTTGCCCAGCACCTGCCCAGCCAGATCGGCCGCCCGGTGGTGGTCGAGAACCGCACCGGCGCCGGCGGCTTCATTGGTCTGCAGGCGGTGGCCAATGCGCCGCCGGACGGACACGTCCTGGCCATCGCATCGGGCTTCAACCTCGCCGTCTCGCCGGTCCTGCCGGGCATCACCATGCCCATCAATCCGGATCGCGACCTGACGCCGATCTGCGGCGTCGGACGCGGAGCCATGGTGCTGTGCGCGCGACCCAACGCGCCCTTCGCCACCATGGCGGAACTGGTCGCGCATGCGTCCCGGCCCGGCACGAGGCTGACCTGCGGCCATGGTGGCGCCGGCTCCTCGCCGCACCTGATGGCGGCGCGCATGGCCCAGCAAGCCGGGATCAACCTCGACTTCGTCGCCTATCGCGGCGGTGCGCCGGCCCTGCTTGACCTGATGGCGGGACGCATCGACCTCTACTTCGCGCTGCTGCCGGAGGCCCTGCAGCACATCCGCGCCGGCGGCATGCGCGGCCTTGCAGTCGCGACGGCAGCGCCCCATCCCACACTGCCCGACCTGCCTACCATGACCTCGACACTGCCCGGGCTGGTCGGCGGAAGCTGGTGGGGGCTGGCCGGCCCGGCGGGGTTGTCGCCGGAATGGGTCTCCTACTGGACCCGCGAGATGCAGACGGTGCTCGAGACCCCGGCGGTAAAGGAGCGCTTGGCGACCTCGCTGATCGACCGCGATACGCCTGACACGGCCGCCTATCGCCAGGAAATTGTCACCGAGCGCCGCATCTGGGCCGAGGTCATCACCAAGGCCGGAATACGCGTGGAAAGCTGACACCTCACGCGCGCGGCAAGCCAGGGAAGCAGGAGAACATCGCATGGCATTGCGCCCTACACGGCGGCAGCTTCTGGCTGCCGCCGCTGCCATGGCGGCCCGGCCCGCCGCCGCGCAGGCGGACTGGCCGTCTCGTCCGATCCGCCTCGTGGTGCCATTCGCGCCCGGCGGCACGACGGATGTCATGGCAAGGCTGCTGGCCGAAAGCATAGGTCCGCGTCTGGGTCAGAGCATCATCGTGGAAAACCGCGCGGGTGCTGGCGCGACCGTGGGCGCGGCGGCCGTCGCCCGTGCCGCGCCGGATGGCTACACGCTGCTGATGTCCAACAGCAGCTCGCACGGCGTGTCGCCGACGCTGTATCCGAACATCCCCTACGACTCCATAGGCGACTTCACCCACATCGGCCTGGTTGCCACCAGTCCCAGCGTCCTGGTCGTCACCGCCGTGCACCCTGCGCGCACCTTACGAGACTTCCTTGATCTGGCGCGCGAACAGCGGGAGATCCGCTTTGCCGTTGCGGGTATCGGCACCTCCTCGCATCTGGCGGGCGTGCGGCTGGGCATGGCGCTGGGCGTGCCGATCACCGCTGTTCCCTATCGCGGCGCCGGCCCGGCGATGACGGATACCATCGCCGGCGTGGTGCCCGCCATGCTGGACAGCCTCCCCTCTGCTGCCCAGCATTTCCGCAATGGCTCAGTGCGCGCCCTCGGCGTCACCGCGGCCAGCCGCGTGCCCGCCTATGCCAACCTGCCTACAATGCGGGAGGCAGGGGTTGATCTGATCAGCATGGCCTGGTTTGGCGTCTCCGCTCCCCGGGACCTGCCGCGCGACATCTCATTGCGGATCGCCACTGCCATCCAGGCCACCCTGCGCGATCCGCGGATCATTGAACGGTTCGCCGACCTGCTCGGCACGCCACCACCGGAAATGGCGCCAGACGCCTATGCAGCCTTCGTCGAGGAGGAAATCCGGAACTTCGCACCCCTGGTTCGCCAGGCCGGCCTGCAACCCTCATGACAACCCGCACAGTGGGCCGTCTGCTTGCGGAAAGCCTCGTCGCACATGGCGCCGACCTGCTGTTCTGCGTGCCCGGCGAAAGCTTTCTGGGCCTGACCGACGCGCTGTCCGATCTGCCGGCGCTGCGCCTCGTGGTGTGCCGGCATGAGGGCGGCGCCGCCTACATGGCCTGCGCCGACGGCCGGATGCGCGACGGGCGCGCGGGGCTCTGCCTCGTTTCGCGCGGCCCAGGCGTCGCCAATGCGATGATCGGCCTGCACACCGCCTTCCACGACGCGGTGCCGATGGTGCTGCTGGTAGGTCAAGTGGAACGGCGCGACCGCGGGCGGGGTGCACTACAGGAACAGGATTACGGCCGCCTCCTCGCCGACGTGACGAAGGCAGTGATCCCCGTAGATTTGCCCTCGCAGGCCTCGGAAGCGATCGCCCGGGCGTACCACTTGTCGGAAAGCGGCACTCCCGGCCCCGTCGCGGTGATTCTTCCGGAGGATCTGCTCGATGATCCGGCCGATGAAGTGCCCCTTGCCGCACCACGACTGCGCGCTGTTCCTGGTCCGGCTTTGGCGCAGGTGGAGGACTTAGCGGCGCGGATTGCTGCTGCGCAGCGGCCGCTGGTGCTGGTCGGCAGCGCGATGGACGGGCCGCCGGCCGCGCTGGACCGGTTGCGCCTGCTGGCGGAGCGCTGGGGCCTCGCGGTCGCGCCAACCCATCGACGCCCGCACCTGTTCGACAGTCATCACCCGAACTACGCCGGCTATGTCGGCAACCGTGTACAGCCGCGTCTTCTAGCAGCGATGCGAGAAGCCGACCTGATGGTGGCGTTGGGAGAAAGGCTGGGCGATGTGGTCAGCCAGTCCTACACCTTCCCGGCGGCGCCGGATCCGCAATTGCCATTGGTGCATGTCTGGCCCGACCCGTCGGAAATCAACCGAGTTTTCCGAGCAGACTTGCCGATGGCCTGTGATCCGCATGGCTTGGTGGAGGCCCTGCTGGCGCGTGACCCGCCGCCCATGCCGCCCGGTCGCGCCAGCTGGATCTCGCGGCTTCACGCCATCCATCGCAAATTGACGGCGCCGGCGTGGGAGCCCGCGCCGGACGGCGTAAACTTTGCCGCTGTCTGCATCGCGATCGCTGATCGCATGGCACCAAATGCCATACTGACTACCGATGCCGGCAACTTCACCTCCTTCGTCCATCGCCACATCCCTTTCCGACCTGGGCAGATCTTCCTCGGCTCCGCCGTCGGTGGCATGGGCGTCGCCGTACCGATGGCGGTCGCGGCGTGCCTTCGTCACCCGGGGCGTCAGGTGATCGCCGTGGTGGGTGACGGCGGCGCATTGATGACTGGAAATGAGATTGCAACCGCAATGCTCACAGGGGCTGCGCCCGTCCTCATCGTCGCCGACAACGGCACCTATGGCTCCATCGGGATGCATCACGAGAACCGCTATCCCGGCAGGCCCTTCGCGGCGGCGGCAGATCTGCGGAATCCGGATTTCGCAGCTTGGGCACGGGCTTTTGGTGCGGAGGGGCTTACGATATCCGACGAGGATGACATCGCACCGGTAATGGACGCGGCACTTCGTCCTGGGCGTAAGCTGCCTGCGGTTGTGCATGTGCGCGCCTCCGCCCTGCAGGTCACGGCTTGGCGGCGGAGGCTCCATTCTGGAGAATGAGCTGCGCTGCTCATCATCGTCATGAAGTTCAAAGACCAGAGGTCCGCGTGAGGCGGTGACCCGCCTCACAATGTGCTGGTCCGAGGGTTGCGCGGGATGGTCCTGCGCAGAGCCTCAGGCACAGGAGGCGGGCCGTGGCGGAGGATATCAGCTTCATCGGGCTGGACGTGCACAAGGCGACGATTGCGGTGGCGGTGGCCGACGAGGGCCGACACGGGGAGGTGCGGTTCCTCGGCGAGGTTCAGAACGACTTGGCGCCGCTCGACCGGCTGGTGGCAAAGTTTGGGAAGGGTGGGCGTAGCCGGCGGTTTTGCTACTCGGCCGTGCCCCGCGGCGCCGCGCGAGCACCAACGCCTGGAAGGCGCGGAACCTGGTCATGTGGCTGAAGTGCAGCAGGTAGCCGCCGCGGTTCAGCTCGATGTGGCACGCCGCGCAGATCAGCCAGCCATGGTCGGGCCGGTTCAGACCGTGATGGACGAAGTGGTCGAACTCGGCATCGGCTACCTGGCGCCCGGTGTTCACCTGCCCTCTCTCGGCCCGCAGCAGCACGATGCCGTGAAACAGCCGCATCATCCGGCCGACACCGCCGGCACTGGCTGCGCAGCGGCGGCGCATGGGACTGCACCCTCAGCCGCGAAGGCCTTGATGTCCTCCAGGCGACATCGATCTTTAGGTAGGAGGGCTCCAGCCGCGCCAGACGCTGGAGGGTTCGGTTGCGTCCGAACCGACCAAGACTACTCCCCGTCTGGCGGGCTGACCTTGCGTTTCGCCCCGTATGCACCGGGACCTGTCCGGCCTGGGCCGGATCCCAGCGCACCCCCGCGGCCCCAGCAGAAGAGCCCGGAATAATTGCACATCGGTAGACCACTAGGCGCGTTGCGTAAATCAGCGATGCGTCGATGTTTTAGACAGCAAGGCCTGCCTCAGTAGCGGATACCCTGTAGCGCGTTGGAAATAAACGGGACCGACCGCCGGCACGCTTCCTGCACTTCCTCTCGACCCTGGCAACTCCAAGACCAGGGGATCCCAAAATGGACGCGCGCCTCCATACCAAGACTCTACCTGAAGTATCCACGCGCATCGCGCGCAGCATCGCCTCTTGGTGGCAAGTCTTTGGCCCGGCTCGCAGAAAACGCAGGGTCGTTTCATGCAACTGCACTGGTTATGGCTTGCTTCTGCTGACCATGGGTCTGCTGGCCGGCTGCGGCTCCACCGCCATCAGCCAGGCCGAGGATGCCGAGCTGACCATCCAGCGCGATGTGGTGTTCGACCCCACGAACGACCTGAAGCTCGACGTCTTCCGGCCCAACGACCAAGCGACGGACCGGCCAATCATTACCTTCTTCTTTGGCGGTTTCTGGCAGTTCGGCGGTAAGGACGAGATCCAGAACCAGATGCTGGCCATTCGCCTCGCCCGCCGCGGTGCCATCGTCATTCTGCCGGACTACCGCCTGTACCCGGCGGTCCGCTTCCCCGGCTTTATCGAGGACGGCGCCAGGGCCGTCGTCTGGGCGCGCGACCACGCCGCCGAACTCGGCGGCAGCCCGGACCGCATCTTCGTCGCCGGCCACTCCGCCGGCGCCTACATCGCCGCGATGCTGGCCACCGATGGCCGCTATCTGGCAGCCCATGGCATGAGCAACGCGCGGCTCGGCGGCGCGATTGGCTTGGCTGGCCCCTACGGCTCCTGGTTCACCACCAACGTCACCCTAGGCTCGATCTTCACCCGGGCCACGCCGGCGGAGGTCCTGCCCGAGACCTTCGTGAGCCCCGACACGCCCCCGATGCTACTGTTGAGCGGCGGCGCCGACATGCTCACCCGCCCCAGCGACTCCCAGACACTGGCAGAGCAGGTCCGCCGCGCGGGTGGCCGAGCGGAGGCGCGAATCTACCCCCTCATTGGCCATGTCGGCATCATGATGCTCACGCCCTGGCTGCCCAGCATGGCGCCAGTGGTGGACGACGTGATCCGCTTCGTCCGCGCGCAGTCCCCTACCCGCCTCGTCATCACCGCCCGGCCCGGCCCTCGAACCGGCGCCCTGGTGGCCTACCCACCAATGCCGCCCGCTCCGCAGGCCGGCGCCTCCAGCCCGAAGCGCTCGTCAGCTTCGTCCGACAACGGTGGGCACGGCTCCTGACGCAGCACGGGCAGGCCTGGAACGCGAAGAGCTCCATGATCTCGTGGTGAGATCATGGAGCTCTGGGCGCCCTCTGCTGGGGAGGGCTGGGATGGGCGGCTACTCCGCCGCGCCGACGTGGCGCATGCGGCCGCGGCGGCGCTGCGCGAGCACCAACGCCTGGAAGGCGCGGAACCTCGGCAGGCGGCTGAAGTGCATCAGGTAGCCGCCGTGGGTCAGATCGCCGTGGCATGCCGCGCAGATCAGCCAGCCATACTCCGGCCGGTTCAGGCCGCGATGGAAGAAGTGGTCGAACTCGGCACCGGCCACCGGCCGGCCCGCCTCGGTGAGAACGGGTGCGTCGCCGCAGCAGGGGCACTGACCACCATAGGGCTCGGCCGCCACCGTGCGCAGGATCGTCTCCTGGCTCAGGCCCGAGAACTTCCGCCGGGTGCCGAGCACCAGGTCCTGCGCCGAGAGCGTCAGGAACATCAGGTCGGCAGCATGCCGGTCGAGGACATCGAGGATGTCGAGCCGGCGATGCAGCCGTTGGAACTGCTGGTTGAGATGCGCCCGCAGCGGGTCATCGCCCACGGCGGGTGCCTCCCCCGGCCGCTGCATGGCGGCGCGGAGGACGGTGTTGCACCAGAGGTGGAACGGCGGCGAGAGGTAGCGGGCGTAGGTCAGCGCGAGCTGCCAGTGCGCCCAGGTACCGCCCTGATTGCCGCGGACGGTGGCGACGAGGCCATCGCTGTCGAGGTGGCAAATGCCGGCGAGGCCGGCATTTGGCGCGAACAGGTCGTTAGCGTCGTTCCGGTGGGTGCCTGCATGGGTGCGGAAGCGCCCGGTCTCCTCGAGGACGAGCCAGTCGGAGGGGCGCCGGTTCGGTGGCCGGTCTGCGGCCTGCCACATGTCGGTCAGGTTCAGCATGGCGCCACGCAGGCGGATGCGGCTGCCCTGGTAGCTGATGGTGGTGGTGGTCATGCGATCTCCAACACTGGGTTCGGCCTTGCTCAAGGGGCCGCGACGGTCGGCTTGAGAGCTGCCGAGACCAGCTGAAGAGGGCGGAGACGGGTGGGGAGGCGGCAGACGGAGGTTCAGCCCGGCCGCCGCCGTGGCGGACTGTAGCGCGACAATCTGTGTGCGAACAGCGCGACAATCAGGATGAGAGTCTGGTGTCGCGGCGGCGGGATGATTGTCGCGCAGCAGCGGACCCTGGAGGGCCTGCTGCGGGGCTGTCGGGCTGAACCCAGGTTGCTGTGGTGGTGACGGGCGGGCAACGGCCCACGTAAAGTCGCGTCGTGCGCGGCGGACCGGCGCCCCCTCCCCGGCTGTGATTTGGGGCGGCGCCGGGTAACCCTGTTGTCGGCACCCTCCGTGCCACCGCTGGCAGGGGATGGTTCGCAGAAGCGGCCGGCTCATTGCCGGATGCGCGGTGCCGGGCACGGGCGGCGTCAAGGTGACGCGGCCGGTATCCGCCGGGTGGGATTACAGGGGTGGCGAGAGGCCAGCGCCCCCTCCCCTGCCGAAGCAGGAGCGGCGCCGGATGGCCAGTGGCCTCGTTGCCAGACCTTGGCTAGGTCCAGCGCCTGGCCGGCTCAGACGGCTCCACCCCAAAGCTGAACAGGTTGCAGTCGGAGAAGCGACAAGGTCGCGGAGCCAGGCGGGGTCGTGCCTCTCGTGCACCATACATGGCGATGCCAGCATTCATTTTCAAGAATGAAATGAAATGCGGCGTGCATTAAACGACGGATCCGGCATTGCGCCCCGCATTCATGGCCGGCCCATCGCCTACGTGGCGGCGTTCCCCTTGGCCAACCGCCAGCGTTGATGATCGAACGCGCGATGAGATCCACATCTGCATTTGTCGTCGGCCAGCCGATCACCGACAGGCGCATCACCCACCGCCCTTGCCATCCCGCTGCACCTGCAAGATCACCTCTCGCGGCTGGCCGACGCCACCGCGCGCAATCACGAGGTGGAGACATCCCCAGTCGTTGCCTTCGTCCTCACCGCCGTCTTCTTGTACGGCGCGGCTTCAGGCGGAATGAAACAAGCTCTGGCTGCCTAGGTCGGCCAGGTCAAATGCCGTCGGGCAAACCGTAGTAGTCCGAGACACGGCGACCATAGGTCGGATCTCCCCACGGGGTGTCGTCGCGGGTGTAACTCGGCGCTTGTTCCAGCTGACCTCGTGTCACGTTGACCACATAGCCGCCAAGCCGCGTGTCGTAGGTGAGCGATTTCCAGGGGAGAGGGTGATACCGCTCACCAATGCCAAGGAACCCACCGAAACTCATCACGGCATACGCACCTGGCCAGAGATCTTGTCGATCATGACGTCGTAGACCGACCCGAGACTTTCTCCAGCTTTGTTATAGACGGCCGTCCCATTCACCTTGCTGGCTGCGATGAGGTTGCTCGTCTCGCCGGTAGCCACTCCACTGGTGCCTCTGGTGCTCGACATGGCGTCCTCCAATGGCGACAGGCAGTAGTAACGCCTGCCTTCTCCACAGAGTTCTGTTCTGTGCCATGTCAAGATCGGGCGCCGGCTTCAAGGCACCGCCCTGGCGGCCTGACCTACACCAGACAGCCTCGGCAAACCCGCGGTCACACCGAGGGAGTTCCTGCCCTGCAGCATATGATGCCGTCGAAGCTGCGCGTCGCCCGTGCACCACGTCTGAACGTAGGCGCCGGTTGCCCCTCAAGGGCGCGTGCTCGCCCAATTGATCTCAGTCAAGTCCGGGGTGCAGCGGGCGGGGATATAAGAGGCCTCGGCGCCACCGGCGTCGTTGAAATAGGTATCGAGGGGCACGGCGTGGTGGCTGAATTTGAGGCGGCATTCGATGTTCCGGACGGGCACTCGCTGAAGCTGGTCCGAGTCCTGCTGCGCGCACGTCGCGGCGCGGTCCGCGAATGGGAGCATGAGCAGTACGACCAGCATGGCCGTCTGGTCGCCGTCTATGAAAGCTGGCCGAGCGGATGCGCCTCACCTGCCGGACGACAAGGCGGCGCGCATGGGAGAGGCGGGTTTGTGAAGTACGCGCCGGATGGCTGGATACTCGGCCGGTCCGACACCGCGCCATTGCCATCTCAACAACGCGCTGAAGGTCCTTGGCGGCTTCGCCGAGCAGCTTGACCGTCAGGCTGCTTCGCACCGGCGGGACGTGCGCCCGTGCATCTACACCGGCGCGTCGTAGGTGCCCGGCGCGCTGACCGGAAACCGTATTGTCGAAATCGTGCCTGACGGCTTGGCACGTGAAGTCTCGATGCCGCCACCCAGTTGCGCAGCAAGCGCCCGCACCAGCCGCCGCCCCATGCCGCCCTGCTTCGTCGGTGTATGGCTGTCGTCAGTGGGTTTCTGCGGCATGCCAATGCCGTCGTCAGCCACGACCAGCAGATAATCCGAGCCACTGCTGCGGAGGGTGACACGGATCGCCCCCTCCCGGTCATCCGGGAAGGCATGCTTGAGGGCGTTGGTGACGAGTTCGTTGGCGATCAGGCCGACGGCGCCAGCCCGGTTGACCGAGAGCATGTGCTGCTCCGCCTCGATGAACAGCCCCACGGGGCGAAGATAGGCGGTGCTGGAACGCAGATCGGCAATCAGGTCTTCGAGAAACACCCGCACATCCACCAGCACATGGCCGTCGCGGCGAGCCAGACGGTCATGCATATGCGCGACCACCCGCACCCGCTCCGCCGCAGCACGCAGAGCCTCGCCGACCTCGGGAGCGGCGCTGGCAGCCTGCATCATCAGGGTGGCAGTAATGCGCTGAAGGTCATTCTTGGTCCGGTGGCCGAACTCGACCAGCAGGAGGTCGAGGTCGTGCCAAGCTGCCTTGGCGCGGGCGAGGGCGGCCTTGTCGTCCCGCTGCGCTCGATCGGCACGGACATAGGCCCTTTGCAGCGCCTCAGCCGTGAACGCGATGAAGCACCCGGTGAGCAGGAACAGGATCGCATCGATGGTGTCGGCTGAGGTCGGCAGCGCGAACTGAAATTGTGGTTCGATAAAGAAGTAGATCGCGAGCCCGGCGCTCATCGCTACGGCAATCAAGCCGCTCCCCCGGCCGAGGAACACCGAGGCCAGGATGACGGCCGGAAAGAATGACAGGAAGGGATTTGCCTGCGCCGGAGGGAAGACCACGCCGTGCAGCGCGAAAGCGATTAGCACCAGGGCGGCGCCTCCGCTCCATCGGATCGCCGTCGGCAGCGCCCTT
>NZ_JBNXUN010000031.1:0-28610 GCF_050563525.1 Falsiroseomonas sp. HC035 | reverse complement strand
AGCATCAGGGGCAGGCGCCGAGCCAAGCAGATGTCCAGCAGTCCAGTCCTCACGCGGTCCAGCCGGGCCTGGAGGAAAGGGTTCTCGGGGTGGTGCAAGAGGCTCTCGTGAAGTGCGATCACGACACGTCCACCCGGCCTGAGCACGCGTCGGAATTCCGCCACCGCGGCCTCGGGCTTTGAGAGAAAGTAGAGGACGAACTGCGACCAGATGATGTCGAAGGACGCGTCGAGGAACGGGAGCGCCTGGATATCGCCCTGCCTGAAGGACAGGTTGCGCAGCCCCTCCATCTTGGCGCGGTGACCGGCGTAAGCGATGTAGTCTTGGCTGAAGTCTAACCCGATCACCTCCGTTTCCGCGTGGCGTCCTGCAATAACGCGCGCGGCCGCCCCCGAGCCGCATCCCGCATCAAGGATACGTGCGCCGGGCGGCGGAAAGACCCCCCGTAGCACGCGCTCCGGGCCCAGCAGAGCGGCTTGGCGCTCCAATCGGTCGCATTCGTTGGCGCTGTCATAGACATAATCTGAGGGCGCACTCGGCATGGCCTCCGCTCCACTCCAATGTGGCGATGATCCATGACCTCCAAGGATATCTCAGGTCTCTCGCGGATGTTGATGGGGACTTCAGCAGCTCGGGCCAAGCTTGAGCGCGCTACCAAGCGCTGCGCAGCCTGTCCAACAGATGCCGAATGAGGCCTGGAGGCACACCGTCATCGAGCAATGGATACGCACCTCCAATCGCCGCAGTACATCTGCCGTGGCTAGCTTCATACTTGCGCTACTCCGTGACCGATTGCAGCGCGGTCACTTCGGTCACCAGCTTGTTCCGGAACGCCTCCAGGAACCCGCTCTCCTCGACAGCGACCCGGATAAAGCCCGTCGCGACGTTCTCCCGCAACCAAAGCTCCGTGTCGGTCAAGAGATTGACGGAATCGATGCCAGGAAACTCGCCGGGCCGAGGTCCGAAAGCGATGGCATTGATGATGACCCCTTCGGCAGCGGCGGCGTCGCGCGCCTCCCACGCGGGAGTGAGGGATATTGTTTCCTGGCCATCGGTTGAGATATCGATCACTCGAAACTGCGGCAGACAGGGCGCAGCAGCCAGTTCTCGATGTGCATCGGCAATGGCACGACCGATTGCCGTGGTATCGTGTCGCCCGGATCGTTCAAGCGCACGGACTGCCGCGGCGAAGTGGCCCGCCTCCGAGGCATTCCTGATCATCGTCCATCCAAGCCGGACCATTGCACGATAGGAGAAGTCTGCGACCATGACGGCCATGCCGCCGTCCTGCTCCATGGCCCGGACCAACTGCGGTGTCTCGAACGCCAGGGCGGTACCGTCACGCTGAGCGGCATAGAGGTGGTCAGGGACCGATCCCGAGGTGTCGATCAGCAGGACAAGCGCGGCCAGGCACGTGGCAGCTGTCATGGACACCTCCCGCGTCATCGCAACCGCTGCCTTCATCGGCCGACTGGTCGGAGAGCCTACAGGTGCGAAGCCCTCCATAGGGTTCCGCCCAAGCAGCACCGCGTTCAAGCTCCGGGATTACACGAGTTCGCGAAACCGCCGTCGTGGTAGGCGAAGAATCTGTCGGTGCAGCGTGTCCGCGGTAATCACATCGCATTGCGAAGGCCGCGGTAAAATTGCGACCGGCCGCCTGGAAGTTCGTCGGGTCGGGCGGCACCGGGACGTTCATGCCGGCGTGGGCTATGATAGCCTGGAATCCTGTTCCAAAAAACGTCGCGCGCCCCGGCCCGTCCCACACCGTGAAGGCGTACGTCCCGCCCGGGCGGAGCACACGGAAGGCCTCGGCGAGCGCGCGGTCTGGCTCGGCCAGGTGCAGCGTGCCAAAGGCACCGGCGACTGCGTCGAAGCGCGCATCTGCGTCGTCCAACGCCTCTGGCGCGCGCGACTTCCACCATCGCCGGGGCGATGGCCACGCCCTGACGCCACGCGCAACCGCTCCAGCCGTGGACGTAGCCGGAACCGCAACAGACATCGAGCAGCCGCACGCCAGGCCGTGCGCCCAGCGCGTCGAGGAGAGGCGTCACCGCCGCAATGCTCATACGGCCGGCACGGCCGTCGTAGTGCGGCGCCTGCCGGTGCCAGCCATCGCGCTCGAAGGTCTTGAAGCCCGGTGTTCCGTCATCGAATCCGTAATGTCCCCTCTCGGTGTATCGCAAGGACGCGAAACAGCGGGCCCAGGCCCAAGCTGCTTCGGCTCCCTCAAAACGGCCCATCCATGGACCCGCGGGCCTTGTCGATCAGCCGGGCCGGTCCGTGCCACGTCGTCGAAACCCAATCTGTCGGCAGGCCGATATCGGTGAGTTGGGCCGCACTGAGGTCCTCGAGCCCAGGCTCCGCTGGCCGCACGGCGAGGGCGAGTCCGGCCTGCAGGCGCGAAGGGAGGGCATGCACCGCGTGCGGCCACGCAGGCCGGTATCGCGGCTCCACCGAGAAGGAGATTTGGAACCAGAGGGCGTTGGCGGATACGTGCATTTCGAACCTCCCCTATTGTCCGGCCTCCGCCCCTTTTGGGCAGTTGGCGAACCGCTGGCTCTAGCCTAGGCTTGGTTCCGGCCGGGTCGGCAGGCGGCTTCGGCCGGAACCGAGGCTTCTGCGCCATGCCCCGCATCCTGGGCCCTGCGCCGCCGCCACGGCCGCTGCGCGTCGCGGTACTCGTCACGCCCGCCTCGAACGCCTCCACGGCCTGCGGCATGGTCGACGTGTTCTCTGGTGTCGGGCGTTCCTATGAGCGCCTGACGGGCGAGGATCCAACTGCCGTATCCCTGATAGATGCCCGCCTCGTCACCCTCGACGGCGGCGAGGCGCCGGTGTCGAACGGAATAGTGCTCGCCGCCACACTGCCGATCTCCGCCTACGCACCCGGCACCGGAACCTGCGCCGACCTCGTCTGCGTGGCGTCGCTGGCCGTGCCGGCCGACCAGCCCGTTGGCGCCCCACCTTCGGTGTCCGCGTGGCTACGCCAGTGCCTCGCCGCTGGATCCGTCGTCGCCTCGGCCTGCTCGGGCGCCTTACTGCTCGCCGAGGCAGGGCTGCTCGACGGCGGCGAGGCAACCACGCACTGGGGCTACTGCGCGGCGTTGCGTCAGCGCCACCCTGCGGTTCGGGTGTGCCCGGAGCGCGTGCTGGTCGCCACCGGGCCCGGCGGGCGCGTGGTCACAGCGGGTGGCTCTGCCTCCTGGTGTGACCTGGTGCTCTACCTCGTGGACCGCTTTCTCGGCGCCGAGAGGGCGCGCCGGGCCGCGAAGCTCAACCTGCTGCAGTGGCATGTCGCGGGGCAGCTGCCCTTCGCGTCACTGAGCGTGACCGCGCAGCATGGTGACCGCGCGATCCGCGCGGCGCAGGACTGGCTGGCGGAGAACTACCGCGCGCCGCACGTGATCGCCTCGATGCTGTCGCGCTCAGGGCTGCCGGAGCGCAGCTTCCAGCGCCGCTTCCGCGCGGCGACAGGGCTCTCGCCGCTCGACTACGTGCACGCGCTGCGGATCGAGGAGGCGAAGCAGGTGCTGGAGACGACAGAGATGGCAGTGGACGCCGTCGCTGAGGAGGTCGGCTACGAGGATCCGGCCTTCTTTCGCCGCCTGTTCCGTCGCCATGTTGCTCTCACGCCTGCGGCCTATCGCCGGGCCTTCGCCCGTCCCGCGCCGGCCACCGGAGGTCGGTCGGGCTCTGGCGAGTGGAGCCCGATAGCGAGGGGGATGCGCAAGGATGTTGGCAAGCCTGCCGACCCCAACGTCGCCTAGTGGTGTGCGGCGCATGCCGCCTCGGCCTGTTCTCGGGCGGCCCCAAGGTCGCTGGAGCCAGAGGCCGCCTGCGTCCTCGGTTCCAGGGGCGCTCACGCTGGCCTTCGGATTCCGCACGCTTTCCGCTGCCTGGCGCCAGAGGACTGGTGCTAGCTTGCCCGGCGCCGCCCTCTGGAGCAGCACTCCTGACACGGCGGCGGCCCGGGTCCGCGCCGGCCGGCCTTCAGCCTGTACCGCGCCCTCACGGACACTCGCCTCCCTTCTATCAGAAGACAGGAGGATTCCATGGCCAATCACTCCACCACATCCGCTTCTGCCGCTCCAAGACCGGGGGTGCCCTTGTCCCCGTCCGGCCTACCGCGCCGAGGCCTCCTCGGCGGCGCCGGATTTGTCCTTGGTGGCGCCTCCTTCGCGCTACCGGGCGCATCACCGGTAGCCCCGGCCGCGGCCCAGCCAATCGCCACGGAGTCGGCAGCGCGTGCGGTGCTTGCCGAGCCGGCGGCGCGGCCGGTGGACCGCGCGCTGCACCGCCGGGCTGTCGAGGTGCGCGAGGTTTGCTTGCGCACCATGGGCGAGATCCCTGTCGCTCCGCATCCCGCCAATGACGACGAAGCCCGCTACGCCAACAAGATCGGCACCGACACGCGGGCTCTGCCGCACAATGCGCGCGGCGAGGTCGACCAGGCGGCTTGGAAGGCGTTGTACGACGCTTGCCAATCGGGCGACCCGGCCGACTTCGAGAAGATCCCTCTCGGCGGCACGCGTCGGCTGGGCAACCCGCTCGGCACCATGGCCGTCAGTCTCGGCGGTCTCAACCCGGCGCAGATCGCCATCCCCGCCGCGCCGGCCCTGGCCAGCGCGGAGCGGGCTGCCGAGGCGGTGGAGGCTTACTGGCAGGCGTTGCTGCGCGACGTTCCCTTCGCCGAGTACCAGGACGGGACCGGCAACCGCGATCTGCTCGCGGCCACGGAGGAGCTCGACCGGCTTCCCGGCTACCGTGGCGCGAAGCGCGACGGGCGCGTCACGCCCGGTACGCTGTTCCGGGGCAGCGCCCTCTACTTCGATGCAGCCGACCCGCGGGGCCGTGCCGTCACGCCGCAAGGCGTTCTGGAGGGGCCGGTGATCTCGCAATTCCTGCTCCGCGACATCCCCTTCGGCGCGCAGTCGATCGGAGCACGCATCCGGACCGCGACGCCGGCCAGCGAATTTCTGACCGGCTACGACGAGTGGCTGAAGGCGCAGAACGGCCAAGCGACTAGCGGCCAGCCCCAGTTCGACCCGACGCCGCGCTACATCGCCACCGGGCGCGACTTGGCAGAGGCCGTCCGCACCGGTCTGGCGCAGCCCTGGGCGGTGGCGCTGCTGCTCGCCACTCCCGCAGGCGGGCCGGACCCGCGCTATGGCGGCATGTTCCCGCTGGCGCAGCCGGCGCTGAACCCCTCCAACCCATACCGGCGCATACGGAACCAGAGCGCGGGAGCGGCGACCTTCGGGCCAAGCCATCTGCAGGCCCTGATTGCCACCGGATGCAATTACGCTCCCCGCGCCGCCTACTGGCAGAAGTGGTTCGTGCATCGCACGTTGCGGCCCGAAGCCTATGGCGGGCTGGCGCATCACCGCCTGGTCAACGGCGTCAGCGACTACCCGCTGCACGACGACTTCCTGCGATCAGAGGCGCTCGGGCGCACACGGGCGAAGCAGGGGACCTGCCTGCTGTCGCAGAACACTCCGGATGGCTCGCCGATCTTCTCGGCCTACCCCGGCGGGGGCGCGAGCCTCGGGGGCGTCACGGCGACCCTGCTGAAGGCGTTCTTCGACGAGAGCCGGGTCATTGCCGACCCGGTGCAGCCCGACCCGCGCGACCCGACGCGGCTGGTGCCCTACAGCGGGCCGCCACTGACGGTGGGAGGGGAGTTGAACAAGATGGCAGCGAACCTCGCCATGGGACGCAACTGGATGGGCATCCACTGGTGGTCCGATGCTGCGGCCTCCCTAGCGCTCGGCGAGGCGGTGGCGATCGGCGTGCTGCGCGACGAGCGCGTGACCTACCGCGAAGCCTTCGACGGTTTCTCTTTCACGCGGTTTGACGGCAGTCGCGTGACGATCTGACCCGTTGTCGGGTCGGTGTTGTTTGGGAACACCGACCCGGCGTGTCCATAGGAGCCCATCCGGAGAGGAATTGAATCGCATGAATCGGATATGATTCGCTGCTTCCTGCGGACGATTTGCGGGAGCAGACGGATGGCGTGGACGGTGGAGCATCGGCGTGCGGCGGACTGGCGCCGGCTGCGCTCTCCTCTGACCTGACGGATGCAGAATGGGCGATGGTGGCGCCGCTGATCTGGCCAGCGAAGCACGGCGGCGGGCGGCTTCCCAGGTCCCGCGCGATCGAGCCGTACCGTCACCGAGCCGCGTCGCTGGAGCCCTCGTTGCAGGTGGGCCAGTTGCTGGTCTTGTAGGCCGCCGTGTCGGTCTGCTCATGCCATTCAGCTATCATGCTGGACTCACAAGATAAATCTCCCCAGGCCGTCTGTGCAACAAAGCCGTCAGGGCCGAGAAGAAGCTTTCGACGGCGTTGATCCACGATGCGGAAGTCGGTGTGAAGCGGGTAACCAGCGCGCGTGCCGCTGCAGCCAGGGGCGCACCTTGGGGCGCTCGTGTTTGGCGTAGTTGTCGGCGATCGCGTGGATCAGTTTAGCCGCGGGCACAGCGCGCCCGACCGCGTTGCGGAAGCGGACGAACTCCTGGCTGCTGCGCTGGGACATGCAGCTGCCCGATACGGTGCCATTCTGGACAGTCAACTGGACGAACAGGGTGGTGACGCCAGTGGGTTTGTAGTCATGGGTCGTCGTGCCGCATTTGCCAGGCTCGACTGGCAAGCCAGGCTGGGTGCGGCTCAAGCGCCTGGATCTGCGGCTTTTCATCGATCGACAGCACCACTGTATGCATTGACGGATCCATGTAGAGGCCGACGATTAATCTTCTTGGCGAAGGCCGGATCGTTGAACCGCTTGTAGGTACGCAGTCGGTGGTGATTCGCGCCTCCTCCTGCGCGGCCACGCGCACATGCGCCGCCTGACCCCCGCCGTGCGGCCGCAGGATGTTCACCTAGCGGCGCTGGATGCGGCGGCTGCCGAACCGGGGTAGGGTAGGGATGACAGAGCTATTCGACTCCGAGCGCCTAATCGAGGTCCGCGCCGCGCTGAACTAAACGGCCGCCGTCGCCTTCGATCCGGCACGCATTCATCTGGCTGACACGACGACGGAGCGGCGCTGAGATGCCACTGTGGCGGCATCGGCAAGATTCACCGCATGACCTCTCCGCCCAAAGCAGTCACCACGTTCTGCTCTGCAAGGTCAAGCCGATCGGCCGTCTCGGCCTGTTGGGGCCCGAGCGCTTGGCCGGTTCCAGCAGACCCGATATCCATGGAACCGGCAGCAGATCACCCTGCCTTGCCGCCATGACCACTTGCTGATCCCATGCCGCGGCGCCAAAGCTTCGCCATGCTCCGCGGGTGAACTGCAGAGCGACAGGGGGAAAGCCAGCCAGATGCGCCGCAGCACGGACCGTATCCTGACCACCCATACCGGCAGCCTGCCGCGTCCCCGCGCGTTGACCCGCCTGCACGCGCGTCGTGCCCGTGGCGAGCCGGTGGATGAAGGTGAGCTTGCCGCGGCAGCGCAGGCCGCGGTCGCCGCCATCGTGCCGAAGCAGATCGCCGCCGGCATCGACATCCCGAACAACGGCGAGCAGGGCCGCGAATCCTTCGTGCTGTACCTGCGCGACCGGCTGACCGGGCTCGGCGGGCAAAGCAAGCGCGGCGGCTTCGCCGATGTCGAGGCCTATCCGGAATTCAAGGCGGACTTCACCGCCGCCGTCTCCGGGAAGGAGGCCGCTAGCGTCACCAGCCACCTGCCGAGCGCCGTGGCGCCCATCACCTATATCGGCCAGGCGGCGATGGCGGCGGAGCTGGCGGAATTCGACGCGGCACTCGCCCCTGCGCAGGGCCGCTTCGCCGAGGCCTTCATGGCCGCGCCCTCACCCGGCATCGTCGCCGCCGTGGTGCAGAACCGCCACTACGACGACGAGGAACGCTACCTCGCCGCGCTGGCGGAGGCGCTGCGCGTGGAATACCGGGCGATCCTCGATGCCGGCCACACCCTGCAGATCGATTGCCCCGACCTGGCGCTGGAACGCCATGGCGCCTACCAGGACCTGCCGCTGTCGGATTTCCTCGGCTTCTGCGAACGCTCGGTCACCGCGATCAACGCGGCCATCGCCGATCTGCCGAAGGACCGCATCCGTCTGCATGTCTGCTGGGGCAACTACGAGGCACCGCATGACCGCGACGTGCCGTTCGCCGATATCTGGCCGGTGATCCGAACGCTGCGCGTCGGCGGCTTCGTGCTGCCCTTCGCCAACCCGCGCCATGCGCATGAACACAAGGTGTTCCGCCAGATGCCGCTGTCCGAGGACCAGATTCTGGTGGCCGGTGTCATCGACACGCTGACCAATTTCGTCGAGCATCCGGAAGTGGTGGCGGAAAGGCTGGAACGCATCGCGGACAGCATCGGGGCGCCGGAGCGATTGCTGGCGGGCACCGATTGCGGCTTCGACACCTCCGCCGGGCGCGGGCGCGTCTCGGCGGATGTGGTCTGGGCGAAGCTTGCCAGCCTGGCGGAAGGCGCGCGCCTCGCCTCCGCCAGGGTCCTCTGACCATGTGCTGGATGTGCACCATCCGGCGCCCGACGCCGCGCCCGAAGCCGAAGCCGCCAAAGGCGGCGCCCACCAGACAGGGAGAAAGACCATGAAGCGTCGCACCATGCTGGCCGCCGCCGCGGCCACCTTCGCCACGCCGGGCCTTGTCCGCGCCCAAAACACCCAGACTGCCGCGTGGCCCGGGAACCGCCAGGTCCGCATCGTCATCACCTATCCGCCCGGCGGCACCTCCGATTTCGTGGCCCGCGTCTATGCCACGCGGCTTTCCGCCGAGACCGGTGGCAATGTGGTGGTGGAGAACCGCTCGGGCGGCGGCGGCGTTGTCGGCTGGACCAATGTCGTGCGCTCCGCCAATGACGGCACGACGCTGCTGCTGACCGATAATTCACTGGCGACGGCGCCACCGCTCTATCCCGACCTCGGCTTCGACATCCGGCAGGACTTCACGCCGATCTCGCTGCTGGTCGACTACCCGACGGTCTTCGTGGTGCCCGGCAACTCGCCGGTGCGGACGCTGCGGGAGTATGTGGACAGCGTGCGCGGGAAGCCCGCGGATGCGAATTTCTACGGCAGCATGGGCGCGGGATCCTCGCCGCATCTGTACACGGAGTACCTGCAGGATCTCGCCGGCATCCGCATGACGCATGTGCCCTATCGCGGCATGGGACCAGCCTTCACCGACCTGTTGGCCGGGCGCATCGGGCTGTTGATCGCGGCCCCGGCCACTGTGATGGGCGCCGTGCGCGAGGGCCGTGCGCATGCCATTGCGATCGGCACCCAGGGCGGGCGCATTCCTTCCCTTCCGGATGTCGCGACGGCGAAGGAGCAGGGCTTCGATTTCAGCTATTCCTTCTGGTACGGGATGCTCGGCCCGAAGGGCATGGACCCGGCGCTGGTCGGGCGAATCCAGCAGGAGCTGGACAAGGTGCTTGCCCATGCCGAAACCCGCGCACGCTTCGTGCAGCAGGGCGCGACACCCGTGGCCGGCGACGCCGCCGCCCTGCGGGCCGTGATGGAAAGTGACCTGGCGCGGTGGAGCGAGGTGGTGCGCGCCAAGGGCATCACCATCCAGAACTGAGACACGCCGCGCCCGGCAACATCATGCCGCTGACGCAGACCCGGGGGCGGCGCATCACCGTGCTGCGCGAACTGCCGATCTTGCGCGGAGCGGCGCGGGTGGTGGATCCGGTCACCCGCTACCAGGGCTTCCCTGGCCGCCGAGGATGCGGCGACGGGGCAATTGCTGGCCGCGCTGAACCTGACGGCCAACTGAGACAGCAGGAGGAACGGGCGGATGACCGCATTGAACCAGGGGGCGCTTGGCCCCTACGGGCTGCAAGGCAAGGTCGCGGTGATCACCGGCGGCAGCAGCGGCATCGGCGCGGCCTCCGCCCGCCGGCTAGCCGAACTCGGCGCGACCATCGCCATTGGCTACAATAGCGGGCGCGACAGGGCGGAGGCACTGGCGGCGGAACTGCCCGGCGGCGGTCACATCCCGCTGTACCTGCCGATGGCGGACAGCGACGCGATCCGTGCCGCGGCGGCGGAGGTGGAGGCGAAGCTCGGCCGGGCCGATGTTCTGGTCAATTCCGCCGGCACCACGCGTGCCGTGCCGCATGCGGATCTGGAGGCGCTGGATGACGAGACCTTCGACCGCATCCTGATCACCAACGTCCGCGGCCCCTATTCCACCATCCGCGCCTTCGCCCCGCTGCTGCGGCGCGGCGGCGACGCGGTGATCGTCAACATCTCCTCCCTCGCCGGGGTGAACGGGCTCGGCAGCAGCATCGCCTACTGCGCCTCCAAGGCGGCGCTGGACACGATGGGCCTGTCGCTGGCGCGCGTGCTGGGGCCGGAGATCCGCGTCATCGGCGTCTCGCCCGCCGCGGTGGATACCGGCTTCGTGCCGGGCCGCAGCCGCGATGCGGTGCTGAAGCAGGCCGAGCTGACCCCCCTGAAGATCGTGTGCCAGGCCGATGACGTGGCGCTCGCCGTGGTCGCGGCGGTGACGCATCTGCGGCTGACCACAGGCACCTCGTTGCTGGTGGATAGCGGTCGGCACCTGTAACCGCGGCCGCAGCGTGGGGTGCGGCGGCTGGCATGCACCCTGCCGGCCACGGCGCCGGAGGCGATCACACCCGTACCGTCGGCTTCTTGCTTCCAAGGAAAATGCGGTCCTTGCTCCCGCGCACCAAAACCCGGGAGGCTAGGGATGGCAGACCGGTCTACCCCTCCCGCACCGCACTGCCGCACGTCTCATCGGTGCGCTGGCACGCTGTCCGAGCTGCCTACCTCGTCGCTCTGGCGGCCGGCGCCACTTCCACAGCCGCGACTGAGGCCGCCCGCCGCTCAGCCCTCCCGGAGTTTCCGGCGCTACCCATGACCAATTTGCGCCAGGCACTTCATGCCCTTGTCCGGACGCCCTTCGTGACCGCTGGGCCGTGGCGTCTTGGCCATCGGGCGGGGCAGGCGGTCACCTCCGGCTCACACTGCAGCCTGACCTGTACTGGCACGCCGAATGGCTCGGCAGCCGCTACGCCGGGCCCTGCATCGTCAGTGGCTTCGACGAGGACGGCGCGTGCGGGCTCGCGGCGCGGCATCTCCTCGATGCGGGACCGTTGCCCTACGGCGGTGACCCGTGGCGTCGACGACCAGTGCTTCGACCAGTTGCCCTTCGACGATTGCGGAGGCATCAAATCAGATCGCCACCAGTACCGGCGTACCCAGACGAGTATGCTGAACATGAGATGAAGCACGGAGGCTCACGCGTTACGTCAGGCCAGCCAGGCTCCATCTTGCGCGACAAGCCGGCCGGCGTGGAAGACACTGCGCCGTGGCGGGTGGCCGCCGATGGCCTCCGGCACATTCTCCACCGGGAGGCTGAACAGGTTCGCGGGACTGCCCTCGAAAATGCCGTAGGGGGCGATGCCCAGCGCCGCGGCTCCCTGGGCAGAGACCATGTCGAACAGCTCCTCGAGCAAGGGATCGGTCCGCAGATCCTCGCGCCAGCCGATGATGGCGGCGCGTTCCAGCATGTCCGCGTTGCCATAGGGGCTCCAGGTATCTCGCACATCGTCGTTGCCGCAGAACACGCGCACCCCGGCGCGCCGCAGCAGCATCAGCGGCGGCAAGGTGGCACCGCCCGCGCCGTGCGTGACGAGGGAAACGCCCGCCTCCGCCATCAGCGCGGCTGCCGCCTTCTGCTGGGCTTCGCCGATGCCACCGAGGCAGAAGCCGTGGCTGATGGTGACGCGGCCCTGCATGCCGCACGCCTTGGTCCGCGCGCAGATTTCCTGCAGGCTGAACAAGCCGAGCTGCCCTGGCTCGTGCAGGTGGATGTCGATGCCGACGCCACGCTTCGCGGCGATGGCGAAGATGCCGTCGAGTTGGCCTGAAGGGTTGCGATCCACCTCGCAGGGGTCGATGCCGCCAACCAGGTCAGCTCCTTCTCGGATCGCGGCATCCAGCAGCTCAAGCATCGGCGCGCCGCCCTGGCGCATGACCCCTGCCTGCGGGAAGGCGACGACCTGTACCGTCACGGCATGGGCATGGGTCTGCTTGGCCGCCAGCACGCCCTGAAGCGCCGCCAGGCCAAAGGCGGGGGTGATGTCGGCATGGGTGCGGATGTGCCCGGTGCCATGGGCGACGCAGCGACGGACCAGCTCCCCGGCGCGCTCGCCAGTTGGCAGTGGCAGGCTCGGCAGCAGGCGCTGGTCGGTGTCGATGCGGCTCTGCCGGAACGGCTCCGCCGCGTGCGGCTGCCAGGGCAGGCCGAACAGGGTTTTGTCCAGGTGCATATGCCCATCGACCAGCGCTGGCAGGAGCAGGTCTCCGCCGAGGTCCATCACCTGCGTGTCCGCCGGGCCCGGCGCGTCGGGCGGCAGGATGGCTGCGATGCAGCCGTCCGCAATGGCAATGCGCGGCCTGCTGCCATCGGCAAGGCGGAAATTGGTCAGCACCAGTTCGGCCATGGCGTCACCTTCAGTGAGGAGGGCCCGAGGGCGACCCCGGGCGGTGTGGCATCGACCCGCTAGGCGCCGAGAGCAACCAGGGCCTGGCTGACGGCATGGGCCACCCGGTTGCGCGCCCGACGCGCGGAGACCGTGTGCAGATGCGCCTCCTCCGTCCCCGGCGCGGACGCCGCAAGGTCCCGCAGGGGCTGCAATACGGGCCAGGGCTGGTGCGGCAGGGCGCTGTCATGCACGAAGCGGTCGCCGCTGGTGTAGTCCATCGGCACAAGGGCGCGGGAGACGCGCATCAGCGTCGCATCCGGGAAGGGTCCGCCCGCGGCACGCCGTTCCAGCTGCCGTGCTGCCTCGATCAGCCCCGCCAGGTCGAGGCGCGTACCTAGCCTCGCTGCGATCGCCTCCAGCTCGGCCCGCAGCGCCGCGGCATGGCGCGCATAGTCGAGGGGCAGGTGCTGGTCGGTCAGCAGGCGCGACATGGCATGGGCTACGATCCGCGTATCCCGCATCAGCTTTTCCGGATCGACCTTGTCGATCGTGTCGTGCGGCGTGTGCCACCACCAGCCGAGCGCATTCCGCATGCCGCCAGCCGAGGCAGGCTGGCCGCTGAGCGTGCCGAACATGGCCGGCACGCCGATGCCCCAGAAGGACTGGTCGCCGGACCGCCCGCTGCGCTTGCCCTTGTAGTCCTGCCCCGCATGGCTGGAGATCGCCTCCGCCGCAAGCGACCAGAGCTCGGTGGCTGAGCCGGTCTGCGTGACATCCACCGCATCCCTGCCGCCGGTGCTGTCCACGTTCACATGCGCGACGCAGCGGGCCTCGAGCTCGGCCCAATGCTCATCTGCATACCAGGAGGAACCGGAATAGCGGCCATGCGAATGTCCCGACCAGAAGCAAACGCGCAGGGAGCGCTTCCAGGATTCCCGGTGTTCCGCACAGGCACGTGCCGTCTCCATCATCGTGGCGTTGGCCGCGCCATTGTCCATCACGCCGTAGTACCAGGTGTCGTGATGGCCGGAGAGCAAAACGAAGGGCGCATCCGCGGCGCCGGGTGCGTCCATGTCGCAGACCAGGATCGGCGTTTGGCGCCAGCCGGTGTCCACCTGCGCATGGATCGTCGCCATTTGCAGCGGCGCGAGCCTGCCGCGCAGCGCGGCGCCATCCGCGTTGTTGATCGTGACGGCCGTGGTGACCGCCATGTTCCCGACCGTCTCCTGTGAGGGACTGCCCCAGACGGGCGAGATGCACATCTCATAGAGGTGCTCGTTCGGGCTGACATGGATGCTGCCGAGCACGCCGGCTTTGGCCGCACGCATGGCAACGGCCGGGCTGGCGATGCCATCGGCAAGGATGATCTTTCCGCGCAGATCGCGATCTCGGAACTGCGCCTCCGTCGCATCGCCGACATCCACGATCTCCGCCGTCAGGCCATCCGGCGCGGTGGAGCGGGACATGGAATGCGTGATGCAGGGTATTTCATTCCCGTCGACCAGCAGGCGGGCAGGGCCAGGCAGGCTGATGAAGGCCGGATGGTGCAGCAGGGTCGTGCGGAAACCATACTCCCCCATGCGCCGCTGAAGGTAGGCGAAGCTCTCCGCCTCCTCCGGTGTCCCGCTCAGCTTCACGCGCCGGGCGAATTCCTCGAGATGTTCCTGCATTTCCTCGCCACGCAATGTCGCGGCGATCATGCTGGCAAGATCGGCCATCGCCTCAGTCTACCTTGATGTTGGCGTTGCGGATCACCCGCGTCCAGCGCTCGATCTCGACGCCAAGCAGGCTGGCATAGTGCTGCGGCCCCTCTCCCACCGGCGTGAAGCCGAGCCCTTCGAGGCGCGGCGCAACGGCAGGATCGCGCATGCCCGCGATGAAGGCCTCCGTCAGCTTGTCAACAATGCCCCGCGGCGTCCGGGCGGGTACGAGCACGCCCCAGTGCCCGGAGGCCTCCAGGCCCTCCAGCCCGGCCTCGGAGAAAGTCGGCACATCCGGCAGGGCCCGGTTTCGTGTGGAGCCGGAGACGGCGAGCGCGCGCAGGCGTCCGGCATCGACATGCGGCTTCGCGGCACTGACGCCGTTGAACATCACCGGCACGTGGCCCGCCACCACGTCATTCGTCGCCGGCCCCGTGCCTCGGTAGGGCACATGGGTCATGTCGATGCCCGCGACCATCTTGAGCAGCTCCCCGGCAAGGTGCGGGCTAGTGCCGTTGCCGCCCGAGGCGTAGTTCAGCGCGCCGGGGCGGGCGCGTGCCAGGGCCAGGAACTCCTGCAGGGTGTTCACATTCAGTGACGGATGCACCAGCAGCACCGTGGAGCCTGAGGCGAGCAGGCAGATGGGGATGAAGTCCCGCAAGGGATCGTAGGGCAGGCGCGGCATCAGCCCGGGATTGATGGAGAAGCTGGAATCGACCAGTAGGATCGTCTGGCCATCGGGTTCGGCCCGCGCCACGACCTCCGTCCCAATCACGCCGCCGCCACCCGGCCGGGTGTCGATCACCAGCGTCTGACCGAGCACGCGCCCGACGCCGATCTCGATGATGCGCGCGAGGTTGTCCGTGCCGCCGCCGGGCCCGAAGGGAATGACGACGCGGACGGGGCGTGTGGGATAGGTTGTCTGCGCCTGCGCCACGAAGGGGGCCAGGATGGCGGCTGACAGCAATGCGCGGCGGCCGGGACGGGGCATGGTCGAGGCGTTCCTTTCAGGAGCCGGGATCACGAGCGCATGGCAGGATCGTGCCCGGCGCCGAAATTGCACCAGAGGCCGGCCATGAAGGTCAGCCCCTCGCGCAGCAGGGGTTCCAGCGCGTGTTCATCCGGCGCATGCTGATTGCTTCCAGAATGCCCGTATCCCTTGGGACTGGCATCAGGCGTCCAGCCCGGCACCAGAATCCGCCTCTCGTGCGAGATCATGGAACCGAGCGCGTGGACCGGCGGCACACCGGGTTCCGCAAGCACGCGCCCCAATGGCCGCCTTCTATTGGACGGCCGATGGACGACAAGAACCAAGCGCCCAGCTTGCACTGAGGATGCAATCAGCGCTGAACCACGAATTGCCGAGCCTGCTCATCGTAGTCGCCATAGCCAAGTGACTCGCGCAGCTCCTTCGGCGAGAGAGAGTTCTTGGCCTCCGACTCACCCGCTGCAATTGCCGCCAGGCCGGCCTTGATGCTCGAAATTACCGGGGAGAGCATGCCGGTGGGAAAGGTGCCGATCTTCAGGCCAAGTTCCGCCGCACGTTTCTGCGTCGGCGTCTCACGTGGGGCTCCCGGCGAGAGCACCGCGAAGTGAGGCCGCCCCTTCGACGCAGCAACAGCGCGCCGCACCTCCTCCTCATCCTTGGGACTGTCCAGGAAGAGGATATCAGCGCCCTCCTCGACATACATCTCGATCCGGGCCACCGCTTCCTCAATCCCAGCTGTGGGCCGGCAATCCGTGCGCGCCATCACCAGAATGCCGCTGTCCTTGGACGCTTCCACCGCGGCGCGGATCTTCATCCGAACTTCGTCTCGCGGCATGCAGGGCTTTCCGTCTGCGGTCAGTGCGCGCGGCGTGATCTTGTCCTCAATCAGCACGGCGGCGGCACCAGCGCGGCCGTAAGCACGAACCGTGCGCTGCACGTTCATTGGGTTCCCATAGCCGTGGTCGCCATCTGCCAAGACCAGCAACTCGGGTGCCGCGCCGCGGACCATCTCCAGACTGTTCAGCATCTCTGCGAAAGAGATCAGGTCGAGGTCGGGCCCGCCCAGCCGGCTGGCCGCCACGCAGGAGCCGGAGAGGAAAGCAGTCTTGAACCCGGCGGCATGGGTCAGCTTGGCTGTCAGTCCGTCCCACACGGCCGGCATCGCCACGAATCCAGGCTCGGCAAGCAGGGCACGCATTCTCTCGGGTGGCGTCACGGCTTTCATCTCCAACAAGGTCCGGAAATCAGTCGCGCCAGGGCTTCCGCTCCCAGAGTGCGCGCAGTCGCGCATCCTCCTCCAGGAACAGCCTTTCCTGGTCAGCAGCGCTCATGGCACGGCGCGGCAGGTTGAGGCGCTCGGCTTCTGCAATCCACTTCGGGTCAGCGTTTGCGCCGGCGATGGCGGCGCGCAGCGGTTCGCTGATCTCCGAAGGAAGGTTCGGTGGTGCGACGAGGCCGCGGGTGGAGCCGCCGAGGACGGCGAACCCCTGATCGCGAAAGGTCGGTACGGCGCCGGTTGCCGCCCAGCGCTCAGGACCACCCTGCGCCAGTGCGCGGATCGTGCCGTCACGCATCAGCCCCAAGCCCTCGCTCATATTGAAGGAGCCGGCATCGATGCTTCCTGAGAGCAAGTTGGTGATGATCGGCGGTGTTCCGTTGAAAGGGACGTGCAAATACTCCGTGCCCGTCGCCTCCTGCAGCGAGAGCTGCAGCAGGTGGTCATCGCTGCCGATCCCGGCCGTGCCGATGGAAATCTGCCCTGGGCGCGCGCGAGCGGCGGCGACGAGATCTGCGACGCCGCGGAACGGGCTGTTCGCCCGGACCCAAAGGCCGCAGGGATCCTCGATGACATTGCCGAGGAATGTGAAATCCCGCACCTTGTAACGAACCTGCCGTTCGATCGGCAGTGTGATGGAGTTGGGAGCCTGCGCCGCACCGATGGTGAACCCGTCGGGCGCCGCCTGCGCAATGCCCTCGAATGCCTGCTGGCCGCCCGCTGCCGGGCGGTTGATGACGACGAGGTTTGCGCCGGGCAGCCGGCGCTGGACGAAGGGCAAGATGGCGCGGGTCAACATATCCATCCCGCCGCCTGCCGGACCTGGTACTAAAACCTGGATGGGCCGGTCGGCTGGCCAGGCGGCAAGCGCCAGCCGCGGCAGGCCCAGAGCCGCGGCCGTGGCCGCACCAAAAAGCTGTCGCCGCTGCATGGCCAGGCCCTCCCTCGACGCGAGGATCGTAAGCCGATGGGTCTGCGGCGCAAGGTCCCGGCGCGAGAAGTCGGGGCGCTGCCGTAGGCCTGACGGTGTGGGTGCCGCTGGCATGCCGCCACCGGCTGGGCAGGGAGGTCGTTGTGACGCCGTTGACCGACGGGCTCCCGGTAATGGCGGGTGCTGACCCGACACTGGTGATGGCGTCGCCATGAGGGTCCGGTACCAGCGGATGCTGGATGGGAGAACGTTGACCGGATCGGCGAGATCGCGAAGGCCGAACGTGTCAGGCATTAAGTCTCGTCACTCGGTTGCGACTGACGCTGCTGGCGACGGAGATCGTGGGGGCGATCCTCAACCAGCGCCGCCCCGCAACCTGCTCGCTCCGGCGCAGCCGGTGCTACCTCTCTCGCTCGTCAGTTGAGAACGGGCAACGCCAGAACCACTCTGGTCCAGAAGATCATTCCCGCCGACTCAGGAAGCGGGCCAGCGCCATCAGGACTGCCCCGGCGCCGATGATCCCGTAGGTTTCCGGGTTGGATTTGGCCATGTTGATGGCCGCCATTGGCAGCCACAGCAGCGTGTCCCAGCCGAAGACGAGGGCCGCCAAGCCGAGCATCACGAGCAGACTGCCTACGGACCACAGGACCTTCGGCATAATCATGACTTTCCTGTCGCAGGCCAGGTATCAATCACTCAAGCAGCAGCGGCCATCGCCCAGCGCATGAGCACACGGCAGCCCGCCTCAAAATCTTCCATCAGCATCGCCTCGCTGGGGTTGTGGCTGCCATTCTGGCTGCGCACGAACAACATGCCAGCAGGAATCCCAGCAGCAGCGAAGCTCTGCGCGTCGTGTCCGCCGCCGCTCGGCAGCCGGCGATACGGAACGCCGGCATCCTCTGCCGCGCCTGCCAGGGCATCCACCAGCGCCGGGTCCATCGGCACAGGCGCACGTCCTTGCTCCGGGCCCAGGTCGAACCGCACACCACGTCGCGCTTCGATCTCCGCGACCAGCGCGTGCAACTCCTCGTAGAAGCGATCCAGTGCCACCTGCTGGCCGCTTCGCACATCGAGCTTGAAGTACAATTCGCCCGGCACCTTGCCGAAGCCGGCTTGCGGGCCGGTTTCGAACACGCAGAACGTGACCACCAGTTCCAGGCCTTCCTCCTCCTCCAGCCGGATCCATGCTTTTTCCAACCGGTGCGCGAGTTCCGCCGCCGCGAGCACCGCATCGCGCCGATGCCGCCGCGGCGTGGCGCCGGAATGGTTGTACTCGCCAATCACGCGCGCGAAGCGGTGCCGACGGTTTCCAGGAAGGCCGAACACCACACCGACCGGGCAGCTCTCCTCCTCCAGGACCCGCGCCTGTTCGATATGCAGTTCGACGTAGGCTGACACGTTGTGCGGACCCAACTCACGGTGCCCGGCGCGGCACCAATCGGGATCGAAGCCGGCTTCGCGCATTGCCTGTTCCAGCGTGATGCTGCCGTCCATTCGCGGTGTGGCCAGGGCCTCCGGCTCCATCAATCCCAGCGCCGCACGGCTGCCGGGAAAGGGTGTTGGAAACCAGGCACCGCCTTCCTCGGACCGGATCGCCATCACCTCAATGGCGCGGCGTGGCGTGACGCCTGCGTTGCGCAAGCCGGCTGCCACGGCGAGCCCGGCCAGCACGCCCGCCGTGCCGTCGTAATCGCCACCCTGCGCCACCGAATCGAGGTGGCTGCCTATGACGATGCGCTTGGCAGTCGGATCGCTGCCCGGCAAGGTGAGATAAAGATTGCCGGCAGGATCAACGCGGCTGACCAACCCCGCCTTTTCGGCAACCTCCCGCACGATGTCATGCGCTGTTTGTTCGCCAGGCCCATAGCCTTCCCGGGTCACGCCACCGCGTGGGTCGCGTGTCGCTTCATGGATGCGGGTGAACAAGGCTGCCGCGAGGCCGACATCCGGCGCTGGCTGGTTCGAGAACATGGCAGGCGATTCCAAGGTATCTCGCACCACCTCAATCCAGCTTCGCGCCGGACGCCTGGACGATGTTCTGCCAGCGCGGCGTATCGTCACGGATCAGTCGCGCCAAAGCATCCGGAGACTCACTCAGCACGGTGCGAAAGCCGAGCGGCCTCAACCGTTCAGTCAGATCCGATTGCGTGGCGGCGATGCGGATGGCTTCCGCCAGCCGGGCGATGACCGGCGCCGGCGTACCAGCAGGGGCCATCACCGCGTTCCAGGTATCTACGTCCAATTCGCCCAGGCCAAGATCGGCGAATTCACCCATGCCCGGCACGTCCGGCACGAAGAACTGGCGGGATTTGGTGCTGACGGCCAACGCCTTTACCGCGCCGCGCTCAAGCAGTGGCATCAAAGCTGGCGGCGAATCGAACATCATGTCGATCCGCCCCGCCACGAGGTCGTTGATAGCTGGCCCGCCACCTCGATACGGTACATGCAGAATCCGCACCCCGGCCGCTTGGTTGACGGCGGCGATGGTGAGGTGGCTTGAGGTTCCGACGCCCGAGGACGCCATGCTCACCTCATCCGGATGGGCCTTGGCCCAGGCGATCAGCGCGCGGAAGTCGGTCCAGCCCCGTCGCGCGGCGGATTCCGCGTTGACGACACAGAGCCGCGCGCCGTCCGTGATCTGCGTGACAGGCGCCAGCTCGGTTTTGGGGTTGAACGGCAGGCGCGTGTAGAGGAACTCAGCCGCGCAGAGCACGGCGACACCGACAATGCCGATGGTGGTTCCATCTGGGAGCGCCTTCGCGACAGCATCGCTGCCGATCATTCCGCCGGCTCCACTGCGATTTTCGATGACGACGGACTGGCCGAGCACCGGGCTCAGCCGGTCCGCCAGCAGCCGGCCCAGGATGTCGATGGCGCCCCCTGGTGGGAACGGCACGATGAGCCGCACCGGTCGCCCTCCCGCAATGGGTTGCGCCTCCGCCCCGGTAACCATGGCGCCTGCCAGCATGCTGCTCGCCATAAAAGCGCGACGACCCTGGTTACCGATCATCGATGATGCCCCCTGAATCTGGTCCCGCAACGCTATAGGCCGGTGACGCGACTGCCAACCAAGCGCGACTACAATCTGCAGTGGAACCGGCAGTGCGACAAACAGGATAGCGGCATTACGAATTCTACTGCGACAGCCTGCGATGATCGTCGATACCTGTCCAAATTGGCGCCTACAGGCGACTGGCTCCACGCGGGTTGCTCTACCTCCATTTGGACGACGGCCGCCTTGACCTCTGGCGCCAGCCGACCGGGATGGGGGATGCGCGACATCCGCCGCGCCACCCGCACGCACCACTTGGCCGCGGGCAAGATCCGTATCGACCTCGGCGAACGCGGCTGTTGACGAGCGCAGATGAGGTATCCGGCCCATCCGTCTCGTGGGCGTAGTCGCTCCTGCCGGTCCGGCGGACGCTGCGCCAGGTAGCGGGACGGCAGCAACGTTCTAATTGCGGTACGAACTCTAACCAAGCGGCGACCTCGATGCCCTGGCCGCTCGGCCCTCGCGGCAGCGCTCGCTCTCGGCACGCCATGCCAAGGCGCGGCGGGGTGACCTGGTGGTCGCCGCACCGGTCGGCTTCGTCAAGGCTGGCGACCGGCTGGAGAAGGATCCGGATCGGCGCGTGCAGGCGGCCATCCGGCTGGTGTTCGACAAGCTGGCCGAGCTCGGCAGCGCCCGCCAGACGCTGCTGTGGTTCCACGAGCACGGTCTGGAGCCGCCCGCACGGCGGCGCGATGGAACCCTGCTCTGGCCCCGGCTTTGCTACGGCAGCATCCACCGCATGATCAACAACCCGGCCTACGGCAACGCCCAAGCCCATGGCAGGACGGGTACGGCAGTGCCGCCAAGCACGGCGACGCCCTTCTCGCTGGCTTGCTGCGCTGCCGCCGCTGCGGTCGTAAGCTGACGGTGCGCTAAACTTGGGCGGACCACGCCATCCCACGCTACAGCTGCTGCCGCGGCCACCTCGACAACGGTGAGCTGCGCTGCATCGCGTTCGGCGGGCTGCGGGTCGACGATGCGATCGAGGCTGAACTGCGCAAGGTGCTCAAGCCGGCCGCGGAACCGCGTTGTCGCTGCTGTGCGACGCGGAACTGCACCTGGCGCACCACTATGAGGAAGGTAACCGAATCGCGCGGGCCCTCGGCGACAAGTCGGTGATGGTGATGCGGGGCCATGGCGCTACGGTGGTTGGCCCCAACGTGCATGACGCCTTCGACGAGTGCTTCATCGCCTGGCGCACCGCCATGTATCGGATGACGGCGATGAGCACGGGGCAGCCGCTGCACACCCTGCCGGACCGGCTGCGCCGCACGCATCTGGGGCGGTGGGGCGAGAAGATCGATGCCCGCTTGCACCTTGATGCCTGGCGGCGGTATTGGATCGAGAGGAGCCTGACTGCGCCAATTAGGCGGCCTTACGGCATGAAGCGGACGTCTCGTTGAGCCGTAGTCAGCCGCCACGCGCCTTCCGTCTGGTCAGCACTCCACGACATTCACGGCCAGACCGCCGAGCGACGTTTCCTTGTACTTGTGGGACATGTCGAGGCCAGTCTGACGCATTGTCGCGATAGCCTGATCGAGGCTGACGCGGTGCGTTCCGTCGCCGTGCAGGGCCAGTCGTGCGGCGTTGATCGCCTTCACCGATGCGATGGCATTGCGCTCGATGCAGGGCACCTGGACAAGCCCGGCGACGGGATCGCAAGTCAGGCCAAGGTTGTGCTCCAGCCCGATCTCCGCCGCATTCTCGACCTGAGCATTGGTTCCGCCGAGTGCTGCGGCGAGGCCGGCGGCAGCCATGGCGCAGGCAGACCCAACCTCGCCCTGACAACCCATCTCAGCGCCGGAAAGGGAGGCGTTGCGCTTGATAAGTGCGCCTATGGCCGAGGCGGCGAGGAAGAAGGTCTCGATCCCTTCGCCGGATGCGCCGGGGACAAAGCGGTCGTAGTAGTGCAGCACCGCCGGCACGATACCGGCGGCACCGTTCGTCGGCGCGGTGACGACACGGCCACCGGCAGCGTTCTCCTCGTTCACCGCGAGCGCCCAGAGATTGACCCAGTCCATCGCACCTAAAGGGTCCGGATCGTTGATGCCGGCGCGCGCGTGCAGCCGGCGGAGCAACGCCGGGGCACGGCGACGGACGCGCAGGCCACCCGGAAGTTCGCCTTCAGCGATCAGGCCGCGCGCGGCGCAGGCGCGCATGGCGGCCCAGAGGCGTGCGATACCGGCGCTGATGTCGCGGGCGGGATACGCGGCCGCCTCGTTGGCGCGAGCCACTGCCGCGATGGTCAGGCCTGATCGTTGCGCGACGTCGAGCAGCCCGGCCGCGTCGGTAAATGGGTAGGGGATCGGGGCAGGTCCGCCGCCTTCGGCAGAGAGGGGCCGACCCGCTTCGTTCACAACGAAGCCGCCGCCCACTGAGTAGTAGGTACGGGTCACCGCACCGGTCTCGCCCATTGAGGAGAAGCGGAGCCCGTTTGGATGCAGAGGCAGCGTCTCGCGCGAACGGAAGATAATGTCTGTTCCGGGGTCGAAGGCAATGCATCGTCCCCCGGGCAGCGTGAGACGGTGCCGCGTCCTGATGTCGGCTGCGATGGTCGCAGCCTCGTCGGGGTCCAGTGTGTCGGGGCAGGCCCCGGTGAGGCCGAGCATGACGGCAACGTCGGTCGAGTGGCCGCGGCCGGTCAGCGCGAGGGAGCCGAACAGTTCGACGGACACGCCTTTGGTATCGAGGTCCACCTCCGCCGCGAAAGCCGAGGCGGCGATCATGGGACCGACCGTGTGGGAGCTTGAGGGGCCGATGCCGACCCGAAAAAGGTCGAATGGGCCGATCCAGGGGGCAGGGCCAGAGGGTTCGCTCATTGGTACCTTTCTACTTCCCTTGGCCCGCTACGTCAGTGCCCTGACGATCTTGCATTATTTGACCCGCGCATGTCGTCGCAGAGGAGGTCACCGGGCGCCACCGGTGCGGAGCGTCCTTGCGCTGGCGGTCGTGTAGGCTTTCTGACCCAGAAGCCGTGCGGGATGGCTTACCAGAGTGGGACCTACGATGCCCATAGCCGTCATCGCTCGCGAGCGCGCACGCCGGCGGCCTTACGCGCTGATGGCGACACCTGGTGCCACGCGCGAGGGGCCCGAGCCGGTCGGCAGCCGCAGCAACGACAGCGTCCAGGTCGCCTCTGGATCCCGGACCCGCCTCCGGCCTGCGACGCAGCGCATGAGGCGCGGGTGCGGGAGGTGCTTTCGCACTTGTCCGGAACCAAGGCACCGGACCCGGACCCGAGCCGCCTGGTGCCGGACCTCGCGGCGCAGTGCGAGGCGATGATCAAGGTCGCGCCGCCTGTCGTGCCCTCCGTCATGGGCCCGTTCCCGCCGGAGGTGGTGGCGCGGCCGAAGGCGTGCGGCATCGCCCGGCTGTGTAACGCCACGGCGGTCGCCCAGGCCGGAGGTCACCGCGGCAGCTTCGAGGATGCGGTCCAGATCCCTGTCATCGCGATTGCTGGCAGGCGGGTTCCGATATCTGCCACGTTGGAAAAGTTGGAGGAGGATGCCGTACCGGAGGATGGGAACCAAGCAGACAGCGTCACGGCGTCGTCCCAGCGGGCGCCGCTGCTCACATCAACGACAAGGGTCGGGCGGTGCCGCCTGGAGGCCGTCGTCCCGGCAGCAGGCTGGTCGCCAGAAGCCTTGCTGCGCTGTGGAGCAGACCGCAAGATGCAGCGCAGCGAGAATAAGTCGCCTAAAGCGACCGCGCGGAGGAACGCACCCATGACGTCGAATGCGCTTGGACGACGCGCCTTGCTTTTGTTCGCAGCGGCGCTGCCAGCGTCGCATGCGATAGCGCAGGCCGCCTGGCCGAGGTCGGGCGTCCGCTTCATCTTTCCATTCACGCCAGGATCGGCCGTGGACGTTGTGGCACGGCTGGTCGCGCAGGATCTCACTGATCGGCTGGGGCAGCCATTCATCGTGGAGAACCGCACCGGCGCGGGCGGCAGCATTGGCACGGAGGTCGCGGCGCGCGCCCGCCCGGATGGCGAGACCTTCCTGGTCGGCTCGCCCGGCAACATGGCCATCGGTCCCGCAATGATGCGGAACCTGTCCTACGATGTGGGGCGCGACTTCGTGGCCGTGTCCCACTTAGTGACGTTCCCGCAGGTGCTGGTGGTTTCCCCGAGCCTGCCGGTCCGGAATCTCGCAGAACTCGTCGCCTACTCCAAGGCCAATACAGGACGCTTGAACTATGCTTCCTCTGGAGTCGGTGCGACCAACCACCTGGCGATGGAAATGCTGCGCGCCGCCACCGGGCTGGCCGCGACGCACGTACCCTATCGCGGAGGTCTGGTGACGCTGCAGGCCATCCTGTCGAACGACGTGCAGATGTGCATCGAGGGAATTCTGACGCTACCGCCATTCCTTGCTGACAACCGCTTGCGTGCCATTGCGGTGACCGGCGCCGAGCGATCGGCGCTCATGCCCGATGTTCCGACAGTGGCCGAGACGGTGCCGGGCTTCGACGCAGGCGCCTGGGTGATGCTGTTCGCGCCTGCGGGTACACCGGCGTCGATCATCGAGAAGCTGTCGTCGGAGGTACGGATGTCGCTCGCAAAACCCGCAATCCGCGAGCGCCTGGCAGAACTCGGCGCCACCGTTACCGGCACAACGGCGGAGCAGGCCGCGACCATACATCGGCAGGAGCTGGAAAAGTGGCGTCGCGCGGTGGAAGCCTCAGGCGCCGTGGCCGGCTGAGTGGTATCTCCCCCTTTTCCTCGGCTGTTCAGTCCCTTCGATCTGGCAGGTCGGCGCCTTCGCAACCGCATCGGCTACGGCTCCATGACCACGCGCATGCCACGCAATGGCGCGGTGACGGAGACGCTGGTCGCGCATCTGTCGGCCCGTGCGGCGGGCGGCGCGGGCCTGATCGTGACGGAGGCGCTGGCCGCCTGCCGCTCCGCCGCCGTACCGGCCCGCGTGGCGGCTTGCGACGAGGCGCAGATGTCCGGGCTATCGCGCCTGGCTGAGGCCGTGGAGCGTCAGGGAGCGGCGCTGGTCGGGCAGCTCTGGCACGCAGGCAACGCGCATCGCGATGCGCGGGCGTTGAATGCGGTGGGACCCTCCGCCGTGGTCGACGCCGCATCCTGGACGGTGCCGCGCGCGCTGACCTCCGGCGAGGTGGAGGGACTGGTCGAGGAATATGCGGAGAGTGCCGCACGACTGCAGCGCGCTGGCTTCTCGGGTGTCGAGATCTCCGCTGCGCATGGCTTTCTGCCGCTGCAGTTCCTCTCGCCGGTGACGAACCTGCGGCAGGATCGTTGGGGCGGCGACGCCACGGGGCGCAGCGCCTTCGTGCGCGCGATCCTTGCCGCCGTGCGCGCCCGCTGCGGCACCGGCTTCATTATCGGGCTGAAGCTACCGGCGGATGACGGGGTGCCGGGATCAATCGGTCCAGACGAGGCGGCTTGCCTTGTCACCGCGATCGTCGCCGGGGTGCGGCCGGACTTCCTATGCTTCAGCCAGGGCAGCCACGGCCCGAGCCTGTGGATGCACGCGCCGGACATGCACGAGCCCCCCATGCCGTTCCGCAGCGCGTGGGTACCGCTCCGCGCAGCGGCAGGCGGGGTGCCCATCGCGGCAATCGGCCGGATCGCCATGCCCGCGATGGCGGAGGCCCTGCTGGAAGCCGGCGAAGCCGAGCTGGTAATGCTGGCGCGTCCGCTGCTGGCAGATCCGGCCTGGCCGGCGAAGGCACGGGCTGGGACGGTCGACGAGATTCGCCCCTGCATCTATTGCAACGCCTGCTGGAACGAGATCGACAAGGCCGGCATCATCGGCTGCAGCGTCAATCCGCGTGCCGGCACTGTGGCCGATGCCGCCCCCCCTCCACCGCGAGTGGCGGCACCGCGCCATGTCGTAGTGGTAGGCAGTGGAGTGGCCGGGATGCAGGCGGCGGCGGTTGCGGCGGAACGGGGGCATCGCGTCACCTTGTTGAGTCGTGACGCCCAGCCCGGTGGTGCTGCTCGCCTGCACGCGATGCTGCCAGGCTGCGGCGATATCGGGCGCTTTCTCGGCTACCTTGATCGTCGCGTCTCGGCGGCTGCGGTTGCGCGCCAGGTCGGCGAAACCCTGGCCGACATTCTTGCAGTGGCGCCTGATGCGGTCATCCTGGCCACCGGCTCGACCATGGTGCTGCCGCGGGAAGCGCCTGCCGGCACGGAGGACCTGCGCAGCACCGTCGCGGCGCTACTCGCTGCGGGCAGGCCCCGCAGCGGTCTCGCCGTGCTGTTTGACCACGACCACACGGCTGCGACCTACGCCGCGGCGGAGCTGCTGCTGGCGCATTTCGAGCGGCTTCTGCTGTTGACGCCGCGGGATGCCATCGCGCGCGATGTTCCGGCCATCTATGCGCAGGGCGTGCACCGCCGGCTCGCGGCCTTCGGTGACAGGGTGGAGATCCTGATTCATCGGGAACCGGTGGCACTGGAGGGAGATTCGCTGCGCGTCCGCCACCTGCTGACCGGCACCGAGGCGCGGGTGCGAGGCGTGACGCTGCTCACCCATGCAACGCCACGCCGCCCCCGCGACGGACTGGAGGCCGATTTGGTCGCAGGTGGTGTGAAGGTGATGCGCGCGGGGGATGCCGTGGCACCCCGCCTTATGATGTCCGCGGTGCGCGATGGGCAAAGGGTTGGCGAGGAGGTCTGATCGTCAGCGACGGTTGATGCTCAGACCTCCCGCAGGCCAGAATGGACCGGTCCATGATACCGCCGCAGTTCCCTAATCCGGCTGACTGGCGGTTGGGCATAGGCGCCGTGGCGGCTGGCGTCGCGGTCGCCCATCAGGCCGCACAGCTTCACGGCACTCTGGCCGCAGCCCTTCTTGAAGGGCGCCTTGGGCGAACTTGATCGCGGAATAGACGCGGAGCCAGCGAAGAGCTGATGGCCTGCGGCCGACGAGAGATCGGTAACTTGGCCCGAGAGGGCGCAATTCAAAGATGTCGGCGCTGGTACTGCTCGTCGGTAACCTGCTCCATCCAGGTCACGGGGGAGCCATCGAGCTTTTCCTGGATGGCGATGTGCGACATGGCCGTGGTCGGCGCCGCGCCATGCCAGTGCTTCTCCCCCGGCGGGAACCAGACAACGTCGCCCGGCCGGATTTCCTCGACCACCCCGCCTTCGCGCGCCACCCAGCCGAGGCCGGCGGTGACGATCAGCGTCTGCCCGAGCGGATGCGTGTGCCAGGCAGTCCGCGCGCCCGGCTCGAAGGTGACGTGGGCGCCAGCGACCCGGGCCGGGTCGGGCGCCTCGAAAAGGGGATCGACGCGGACCACGCCGGTGAACCATTCGGCCGGTCCCTTGCCCGACGGGCGCGATCCTGCGCGCATGATGTCCATGACCTGAGTCCTCCATGATGTGGCGCTGATGTCGAGTTCATCGCCGGAATATCCTCGGCCCGATCTGGCATGCTGTTAAGAGCCGCGATGGGGCGCTGCCAACCTGCCACGCCCGGACAGAGCCGCGGTGCTGTCCGGCTTCAGACCATATGCGGCCGGAAGAAAGACGCCAGCTTCCCGATCGGGATTAGGTCCACCCGATCGTACAGGTCAACGTGCCCGGCGCCGGTGATGTAGTGATGTTCCTTCGGCTAGGCCGCACCCCGGCAGGCGTCCTCGCTGAAACCCCGGGAGTGCGCCTGATCCCCGGTGATGAAGAGCACCGGACGCGGGGAGATCGTCTCGATTTCGTTGAAGGGGTAGAAGTTCCTGAACCTGACGCCGCTGGTCAGCGTCGGATGCGTCGTGCGCAGGGTCGATTGGCCGGGCGGCGTGTATTCCCCACGCGGCGTACGGTCGACGTCGTAGAACCACCGCTGGAAGGAAGGTGGGTCCGCCGTCAGCGCGTGCACCGTCCCGCCGGTGTAGTGCGTTTCGCCGCCCCTAAACTGCGCGTCGCGCTGCTTGGCAGCCTGCGCGATGATCTGCTTGCGCTGCTCCACCGTTTGCAATGTGTTGAGCGCATCGCAGGTGGCCGTGCCCATGTCATGCATGCTGATGGTTGCAATGGCGCGTATGCGCGGGTCGGCGCTCACTACGAAGCTGCCACAGACGCCGATCGCGCCGATCCGGTTCCGGTCGAAGAAGTGGCGGGTGCCGAGGAAGTCACTGCGGCGCCGAAGGCCTTCGTTTAGGCATCCGGCGCTACCCGGTTGACTGGCGGAAGGGCCGACCGCCTCGACCCGCACCGGCAGGACCTGTCCCTCGGCCTCACATCGC
>NZ_JBNXUN010000030.1:0-29540 GCF_050563525.1 Falsiroseomonas sp. HC035 | reverse complement strand
CTCCCGCCCTCAAGAGCCAGTTCGCTCCGTCTCGTCGACGACCCGATCCGCCGCCTCCACCCGGGGAGTGCTGTAAATTTCGCCCCAGCCTCCCGGCTGCCCCCAGAAATTGACCCCGAGGGGTCGGGACCCGCGGTTGAGGCCAGCCGCCCGACCTGCGGACCCTGGTGATGGCGGTCCACGCCTTCGACAGGTCCTTCCACTTCCACGCACCAGAGACGTGAACAGCATCAACCGCCTGACCTCGATAGGAAGGCCTACACACGGCGCGACTGGGGCAGTGGATGGGCCCACCGGCGACAGCACTCATCCAAATGCCGGACCAGCGCTTTACCGCACGTTCTCTCCCCCCACATCAAACCGGCGACGCATAAGGCCATCGCCACTTGCAGCTTTTGGCCTGGAGGCGAAACCCAGCCATCAGGGACACTTGCCAACATGACGGGAGAGATCACGATGACCCGAACACATCAGGCGCGGCGTAAGGTTCTTGTCGCCGGCGCCATGACTGTCGGTGCCGCATTGACGTCCGCCGGCTTTGGCCTCCTCGCTCCGCTGCGCGCGCAGGGCCTTGCCCCGACGCGGACGATGCGGGGCGGCGACAACAACTATCGCCCTGGTGCACCGATCGTGAATCGCATCGGCAATGGGGGCTTCTGGCTGACCGGCACAGTTCGGCGCGCTGGCGATGGCGCTCCGCTGCCGCGCATTCGCATCCAGGTCTGGGCGCACACCACCGAGGGGCATGAACGTGACCCGCACAGCCACGGCGCGACGCTGACCGATGCGAATGGCGTGTTCAGGATGGAGATGCCCCAGATCGTGCCCGCCTTCGGCCAGGCGCACGGGCACCTCGCCTATGATGCGCAGTACGATGACAACGGCTTCGCGACGGTCTTCCTGCGCCCATTGATGCGGAGCGCCCGCGACACGAGCCTGAGCGCGGACTTCATCCTGCAACAGGCGTGATCGGTGTCAGGCGGGTGCGTTCAGCCCTGATCTGGACAGCCCTTGCGGTCGCCGTCGGCGTGCCGGTCGTAGTCGCGGCGACGAGTCCTCTGCTCGCATGGCGCGATCCGATCTACATCGTGGCTGGCTTGGCGGGGGTGGTTGCGCTGGCACTGCTCCTGATTCAACCCCTGCTCGCCGGTGGATACCTGCCGGGCCTGCGCGTGCGGCTCGGGCGGCGCCTGCACGCCTGGGTCGGGGCGGGGCTCGTGGCGGCGGTAGTGGTCCACGTCGCGGGGCTTTGGCTGACAAGCCCGCCGGACGTCGTCGATGCGCTCCTCTTCGATTCACCAACGCCATTTTCGGCATGGGGCGTGGTCGCAATGTGGGCGGTTTTCGCGACCGCACTCCTGGCCGTACTTCGAGGGCGACTGAGGCTGGCGGTTTGGCGCCTCTGTCACATGATCCTCGCCGTCGTCATCGTCGTGGGCACCGTCGTGCATGCGATGCTGATCGACGGAACGATGGGGATCGTATCGAAGGCAGCCCTGTGCGGACTGGTCACGGTGGCGGCAGCACGGGTGGTGCTCGATCCGCGCTTGCTTGCCGACATTCGCAGGATGGCAAGCCAGAGCGGCCGCCGCGCCAGGCGCACCGCGGTGATGAACGGTGCCAGTAGGGGCGACGGAGCCTGATCGAGGACTCCGGGCGAGTTCAGCGCAGCCACCGCCGGTTCCACCGGGCGTCGGCCTGATCGACGACTACCAGCGCTTGTTCGGGTCGTACGTGTCCGGGGCGGGTGCGCTCAGCCTGTCTCGTTCCCGGCGACACAAATCTTAACTGGAAACTTTGCAGTGTCCCAACATATGACGACCTCAGCTTCTTCCGAGGTTCGATGTCCTCTCCTGCCGTACAGCCGCACGCCGGCATCCCCATGGTTGCCCCGCGCAGAGCGGCGCCCTCCAGTCTGCTCCTGATCGGCCCGGTCCTGATTGGCCTGGCGCTGCTCGCCGCTGGCTGCGACGAAGCACCCTCCGGTGCAACCGCGGCGCCGGCCAGTCCGCCACCGCCGTCGGTCACGGTTGTGACGCTGCGGCAGCAGGAAATCCCCATTACCTCCATCCTGCCCGGACGGACGACACCCTTCCGTGTCGTCGAGATCCGGCCGCAGGTGGGCGGCCTGCTGCGCGACCGGCTGTTCACCGAAGGCGAGGCCGTCGCGGTCGGTCAGCCGCTGTTCCAGATCGACCCGGCCCCGTTTGAGGCCGCGGTCCGGCGGTCGCAGGCGGCCCTTGCGCGGGCCGAGGCGGCTGTCGGCGCCGCAACGGGCACTGTCAACCGCTACCGCACCCTGGCGCGTGCCCAGGCGGTCAGCCAGCAGAATCTGGAGAATGCCGAGGCGACGCTGCGGCAGGCCCAGGCCGACGTTGTCTCTGCCAGGGCTGCGCTGGATACGGCGCGGATCGACCTCGGCTACACCAGGGTGACCTCGCCCATCGCGGGGCGGACCGGCCGCGCCGGCATCACCACGGGCGCCTTGGTCACGGCGAGCCAGGATGAGGCCCTGGTCACGGTGGCACAGCTCGACCCGATCTACGTCGACCTGACCCAGCCCAGTGCCGCCCTGCTGCAACAGCGGCGCGACATCGCGGAGGGCGTGCTGCGCCGCCCCTCGGCGGATTTGGCCGTGGCCCGCCTGGTGCTCCAGGATGGCTCCGATTATCCCCATGCGGGCGAGATCCAGTTCTCCGAGGTCATCGTCGACCAGGGCACCGGCTCCGTCACCTTGCGCGCGGTGTTCCCCAACCCCGACCAGTTGCTGCTGCCTGGCATGTTCGTCCGCGCGCGCGTCGAGGAAGGCGTCACCAACCGGGCCTTGCTGGTGCCGCAGCGGGCGGTCTCCCGCACGCCGCGCGGCGAGCCCATGGCCTTCGTCGTGAATGGCGAGGGTGTCGTCGAACAGCGCGTTCTGCGCGCGAACCGGGCGGTCGGCCATGACTGGCTGGTGACAGGGGGGCTGAACCCCGGCGACCGCGTGGTGCTGGAAGGCTTCCAGCGAATCCGCGCCGGGTCGAGGGTCAACGCCACCGAAGGCAGCGTCACGGCGGCAGGGAGCTAGCGGCCGATGGCGCGCTTCTTCATCGACCGCCCGGTTTTCGCCTGGGTGATCGCGATCGGCATCATGCTGGCGGGGTTGCTTGCGTTGCGCAGCATGGCCGTGGCGCAATACCCGGCCATCGCCCCGCCCGCCATCAGCATCAATGTGAGCTATCCTGGCGCCTCGGCCGAGACGGTCCAGACCACGGTGGTGCAGGTCATCGAGCAGCAGCTCAGCGGCATCGACAATCTGCTGTATTTCGACTCGCAGGCCACCAAGGATGGCGCCGCGCGAATCCAGTTGACCTTCGCACCAGGCACCAACTCCGACACCGCCCAGGTGCAAGTACAGAACCGCGTCCAGCTTGCCTCGCCCCGCCTGCCGCAGACGGTGCAGCAGCAGGGCATCCGCGTGGTCAAATCCTCCGGCAATTTCCTGATGGTGGTGGGTTTCGTGTCGGTCGATGGCCGGATGGAACGGGCCGACATCTCCGACTTCCTAGTTGCCAACATCCAGGACCCGATCAGCCGCACCGCCGGCGTCGGCGACTACCAGGTGTTCGGCGCGCAATTCGCCATGCGCATCTGGCTGGACCCCGCCAGACTGGTCAATTACGGCATGACGCCGAGCGATGTCGCCGCCGCGGTGCGGGCCCAGAATGTGCAGATCTCCAGCGGCGAGATGGGCGCGCTGCCGGCGGCACCCGGCCAGCAGTTGAACGCAACCATCATCGGCCCCTCCTACCTCCAGACCACGGAGCAGTTTGGCGCCATCCTGCTGCGGGTGCAGCCGGATGGCGCGCAGGTGCGCCTGCGCGATGTCGCCCGTGTCGAGATCGGCAGCGAGAACTACGCCATCGACAGCCTGCTGGACGGAAAGCCCGCCAGCGGCATTGGCATCCGCCTCGCCAGCGGGGCCAATGCGCTCGACACCGCGGCGGCGGTCCGCGCCACCATCGACCAGCTGCGCCCGAGCATTCCAGCCGGGATCGAGATCGCCTATCTGCAGGACACCACGCCCTTCGTGCAGCGCTCCATCAGCAGCGTCATCCTCACCTTGATCGAGGCGGTGGTACTGGTGTTCGTGGTGATGTTCGTGTTTCTGCAGAACCTGCGCGCCACACTGATCCCGACCATGGCGATTCCGGTCGTGCTGCTGGGCACCTTCGCGGTGCTTCAGGTACTGGGGTTCAGCATCAACACCCTGACCATGTTCGGTCTGGTACTGGCCATCGGCCTGCTGGTCGATGATGCCATCGTTGTCGTCGAGAATGTCGAGCGGGTGATGGCGGAGGAGCATCTCTCGCCGCTGGAAGCCACGCGGAAATCCATGGACCAGATCACCGGCGCGCTGATCGGCATCGGCCTGGTGCTGTCGGCGGTGTTCCTGCCGATGGCCTTCTTCGGCGGATCAGTGGGTGTGATCTACCGGCAGTTTTCCGTCACCATCGCTACCGCGATGTCCTTGTCGGTGCTGGTCGCCGTCTTCTTCACCCCGGTTCTCTGCGTCGCCATGTTGAGGCCGCACAAGCCCGGCCTGGGCAAGCGCGGCGTGTTCGGCTGGTTCAATCGCGGCTTCGAGCGCATGACGCGCGGCTACGTTGGCAGCGTCGGAGCCAGCCTGCGACGGCCGGCCCGGATGCTGCTGATCTACGCCGTGCTGCTCGGCGTCCTCGGCTACGGCTTCCTGCGCCTGCCCGGCGGGTTTCTGCCGAATGAGGACCAGGGTATCGCCTTCGCGCAGGTCATCGCCCCACCTGGCGCCACCACCGACCGCACCCAGCATGCGCTGGACGAATTGGGCCGCTACCTGCGCGAGGAAGAGTCCGGGGTGGTCGACAGCCTGTTCGCCATCAACGGCTTCGCCTTCAGCGGCCGAGGGCAGAATGCCGGGCTCGGCTTTATCAGCCTGCGCGACTGGGATGAGCGGCCGGGACCGGAGAACAGCGTCCAGGCGCTGACGGCTCGGATCAATGCCCGCTTCTCCCGCTACCAGGACGCGATGATCTTCGCCGCCGCGCCACCCGCCGTGCGCGAATTGGGCAACGCCAGCGGATTCGCCTTCCAGCTCCTCGACCGCGGCGGGATGGGCCATGCGGCGCTGATGGCAGCGCGCGACCAGTTGCTGGGGCTGGCGGCTGCCAGTCCGGTGCTGACCGGGGTCAGGCCCAATGGCCTGAACGACGAGGCGCAGTTCCGCCTGGTGGTGGATTGGGAACGTGCCAGCGCGCTCGGTCTGTCGATTACCGAGGTGAATGCCACGCTGGCCACCGCCTGGGGTGCCACCTACGTCAACGACTTCATGGACCGGGGCCGCATCAAGCGCGTCTACATGCAGGGTCAGCCGGAGTCGCGCATGGTGCCCAGCGACCTCGACCAATGGTTCGTCCGCAACGCGACTGGGCAGATGGTGCCGTTCTCGGCCTTCGGCCGCACCGAATGGGTCTATGGCTCGCCGCGGCTCGAACGCTTCAACGGCACCGCCTCGCGCGAGATCCAGGGCCAGCCGGCGCCTGGTTTCACCACCGGCGCGGCAATGGCGGAGATGGAACGGCTGGCGGCGCAACTGCCCCCCGGCTTCGGCTTCGACTGGAGCGGCCTCTCATTCCAGGAGCGGCAATCCTCAGGCCAAGCCCCGGCGCTCTACGCCATTTCGCTGCTGGTGGTATTCCTGTGCCTGGCGGCGCTGTACGAAAGCTGGTCGATCCCGACCGCCGTCATGCTGGTGGTACCGCTCGGGGTGTTGGGCGCGGTCCTCGCCACCCTTTTCGCCGGCATGTCCAACGACGTGTTCTTCCAGGTCGGACTGCTGACGACCATCGGCCTGTCGGCCAAGAACGCCATCCTGATCGTCGAATTTGCGCGCGACGGCTACGACCGCGGCCTGTCGTTGATCGAAGCGGCGATGGAGGCGGCACGGCAGCGCCTTCGACCGATCATCATGACCTCGCTCGCCTTCACCCTCGGCGTGGTGCCCCTGGCAATCGCCTCCGGTGCCGGGTCCGGCGCGCAGAACGCGATTGGCACCGGCGTCATCGGCGGGGTGATCGCCGGGACGGTCCTCGCCGTGCTGTTTGTTCCCGTGTTCTTCGTGCTGGTGCTGCGTCTGTTTCGCACCCAGCGCGCGGTAGCCTTCACGAGCTCGGACCAGGCGGCCATTCCACGACCGGGCGCTGCGGAGTGAGTGCCCAAACCAAGGAGGGCAGGCAGGCGCTGGCGCGGCGTAAGCCGGGCCGGAAGCCCATGCCGGAGGAGGAGCGGCGGCATCTCCTCCAAGAGACCGCCGCGACCATCTTCCTGCGCGACGGCTACGCAGCCGCCAGCATGGACGACGTGGCGCGTGCTGCCGGAATGTCGAAGCGCACGCTCTACCGTGCGTTTCCATCGAAGGCAGAACTGTTCGAGACGACCATCAGTTCGACGCTCCTGCCCTTGAACATCGAGTTGGAGGTTGAGCGCGATCCGAATGTTCAGACGGCGTTGACGGGGATCTTGCAGGCCACCGGGCAGCACCTGCTGGCCCAGCGCCAGACCAGCATATTTCGCCTGGTCATCGCTGAGGTGCAACGCTCGCCAGAGCTTGCTGAAACCTGGCACCGCGTCCTGGTGAGCCGCGGGTGCAGCTCCCTGCAACGGCGGCTCGCACTGGAGGTGGCGCAGGGCAAGCTGACGCTGGAGGATCCCGTGATTGCGGCGCGAATGCTGTATGGCATGGCGTTTGGCGCGATCCAGATCAGAATGCTCCTGGGCGTGGCGCTGGCGCCGGACGCGCGGGAGATGTCGGCGATGGTTCGGGATGCAGTGGCCGTCTTCCTGAACGGAGCCCTGCGGCGAGCCTGATCTACCAGTTGCTACGCAACAATTGCTGTCGCCAAGGTCTGACCCTCGCGCAGCGTCGCGACCCTGCGGTCCGCCATCGCACGCCAAGCCTTGGTGAGCGCCCGCAGTCGACCTCCGCGCGGCCAGCACTTCGATTTGTGGGCCGTAGCCGCGGTCGTCGCCACCAAGTCCCGAACGCCCGGCCAACCGCCGGCGTAACACCAGTCCAGCTCAGATAGCCACTCCCGTTCCCCCGGTGGAACGCGGGGTGGGCTCGGGCCCGAGTTTCCTGGTCCTCGGTCCCGAGCTTGAATCATCCTCGGCCGCGTCGCGCCAAGCCACTCTCAAACGGTCACTGAAGCGCGGCCCTGCCATGGTCATGGCGGCCCAGGCATGCGGGGCCGGAGCGGCACCATTTGCCTGGGACCGACACGATCACAGGATGAAGTCGGATGCGGTCAAGCTGTGCCGACCGTCCAGGTGGAAGAACTGCTCCGGTGCAGCATCGTTGTCCGTGTTCAACTGAACCACGGTCAGGTCATTGGCGGCATCGTAGGCTGCGCGCAACTGGCCCGGAGTCTTCCCAGCGAAGGCCTGGTCACCGATGAAGGCGAAGGCCTGGTCGCCGCCGATCTTGCTGTTCGCGTCGATCGCACGGAGGTCGAACCTGTCGGCCCCTTGTTCGAAATCCATAAAGATGTCGACACTGCCGCTGCCGTCCATGTCGCCACCGCGGAGGAACACGAAGACATCATCGCCGGCGCCGCCGTACACGGTGTCACCGTCATTTCCGGCGTCGATGGTGTCGTTGCCTGCGCCGCCCTTGATCAGGTCTGCGCCGCTGCGACCTTCGATCTTGTTGTCCAGCGCGTTGCCGATGATCGTGTCCGAACTGCTCGAGCCTCTGAATGTGACGCCGGAGAAGGTGGCCCTCTCATCGGCTTCCGGCTGCGGTGCCGTCGGTTCCGGGACCGGCTGTACAGTGGGCGGCGGCAGTTCTGGGGCCGGCTGTACAGTGGGCGGCGGCGGTTCTGGGGCCGGCTGTACAGCGGGCGGCGGCGGTTCCGCGGCGGCACCATCCCCGCGGTTTGCGATCCAGGTAGACTTCGCCGCTTCCCAGTACTCGCGCGCGGCCTGGCCCTGAAGGATCGTCCATCCCGCCGGCGGCATCGGATAATCGGATGGCAGTGCCGTATCGGAAAGGTTGAGGAAGACGTTGCCGCGCGACTCGACCGTGTTCGACCATGCGTCGAGCATGCTGCGGTAGCTGCGGTGCTCCACATTCTCAATGGCGAAGACGGAGTTGATGAACCGCAGGTTCGGCGTCACCTCGCCATCGGTCGCTGAATCCGTCTTGATCATCGCCGAATGCGTCATCTCTCCCTCATAGAGGAAGGACTTCATGCGCATCAGTACACTGTCGAGGGTGACCGTGTTGTCGTGGCCGTCGACCGGGCTTGAGGACGACGGATCAATGCTGATGCCGCCGAAGACGCCGTCGAAAAGGCTGTCGCGGATCGTGCCGCTCTGCAGGCGGTCATTCTCCACCGCGTCGTCGCGCGCGTTGGTTACCCAGACATTTTCGATAAGGAAGTCGGGGCTGTTCCACGAGACGCGGACCGCATCCCAGGTGTCGGTGATGCGCCAGTCCCGGACGACGACATTTGAAGCGTCCTCGGTGCGGATCGCAGCCGAGTTACCGAGGTTGTAGACGCTGCGCCAATCTCCTGAGAGGTCAATCTCCCCGATGATGGTGCCGCCGCTGAGGATGGCGCCCGGCGCGTCGTAGACGGCAAAGGGGTAGGGACTGCTTGACCCATCCCTGCCATCGTTGTCCTGGATCCAGGTCGCCCCGCCGGCAGAAACCGTCGTGCCCGCGTCCAGGCCGGAAATCTTGTACGCCTGGTATCCGTAGTCGCCGCTCAGGTTGATCGTGTCAGTCACTCATGTTTCTCCACTTCTACTTGGGAATGGAAGGGGCGCCGCGTCTGAGACCACAGCGCGCAAGCTGTCCCGATCCGAAGTCGCTCGAGCACGATGGCCCGCGAGCAGGGTCGCTGGCGCCGTCGCCCATCAAGGCTCGCGCCTCCTAGCGTGCTGGTTGGTCTGATGATTGCAGGCGTAGCGGCCGCGGTACCTTTCGGCACCGGTGCGCCGGATCCTGCGCCACAGACGGCGCATGACCTTGCGCGGGCACTTGGATGGAAACTCGATTCGAACGGGCCAGAGGTGAGGAACGAGCTGGATGACCTGCCCAGCAACGCGTCTATAGAAGGAAGTTTACGGGCGCGCTACTTCAAAGCCGCAATAAAACGAAAAATATTGAACTGTATATTTCGCACGATACTTTATGGCTTAGTTTTGCCTCAATAACTTTTCGATATGGTCATGGCCACAGCAAGGGTCTGGATTGGATCTGCCTCTCATTGGGGCTCCACAGGCCATGAGAGACTTGGCTTGTGTTGTGTCCTGGCTGGCCGACCCTGCCGGAGCGGTCCGCTTCCGGCGCCGGCCCCCGATGGCCTAGCGCGCTGTGCGGCCTGATGGTGTTGTAGTGCCGCCGCCAGCGCTCGATCCGCACCTCGGCCTACGCAGCGAATAGATCGCCCGGTTCAGCAATTCGTTCCGCAGCTTGCCGTTGAAGCTCTCGTTGTAGCCGTTCTTCCAGGGGCTGCTGGGCTCGATGAACAGCGTCGTCACACCGAGCCCTGCGCATGGCTGGGAGATGCACTGGCCAGGGTGCAGGACTGCACGGCGATGGCGAGGCGCTTCATCTGTTCGTTCCTGTCTGGACTGTCGGCAGCAGGACCAGCCGATCCCCTGCCGAACGCTGAAGGCGCTGCAGCTCTGGTCCTGCGGCCAGGTATTCCGGCAGACTGATCCACCGGAACCTGGTCGATCCGCGCGATGTGGCGGAGGCCTATGCGAGGTGCCGATTGAAGAATGCTGTGAGCTTGTCGAACGGGATCAGGTTCACCCGGTCATACAGGTCTACATGCCCCGCGCCTGCGACATGGTGGAGTTCCTTCGGCTCCGCTGCGCGTCGGTAGGCGTCCTCGCTGAACTCCCGGGAGTGCGCCCGATCCCCGGTGATGCACAGCATCGGCCGCGGTGAGATCGTCTCGATGTCGTTGAACGGGTAGAAATTCATGAACTTCAACTTGCTGGTCTGCGTCGTGCTGCGCCGCGTGGTACCCGCAGGCGTGAATTCGCCGCGCAAGCTCCTCGGGCGCTCGCCCCGATCGGACCAGTTCCACCATCTGCCGTCAGCACTCCGGCGGGTAGGGCACCCTGAATTTCGACATCTCGGCTCGCGGCTATGAAACGGTGGAGCGGCTATCACCGACGTAGCTTGGCCGAAATAGCCATGTCGCGCCTCAAGCGCCTCTCAGATTTCGTTTGAGAATCAACGATGGACGACGCGGCGGAGCAGGAGGGCGCCCATGGCGACGTGGATCATGGCCTCGGACACATCGAGTCGCTTCTCGTAGTCGCGGACGAGGCGGCGCCAACGGATCATCCAGCCGAAGGTCCGCTCCACCACCCACCTGCGCGGGATGACCTCGAAGCCCACAGCCTTGTCGGAGCGGCGGACGATCTCGATGACAAAGTCGAGGAATGTTGCCTTGTCCATGAGCTTGGTGCGGTCGTAGCCCGCGCCCGCGAACAGGTGCTTCAGCCATGGCCAGCGCTGGCGGATGGCATCGAGGATCGTCTGCGCGCCCGCGCTGTCCGACACGTCGGCGGGGATGAGATTCACCATCAACAATCGCTCGTCCGTATCCACGGCGACGTGACGCTTCCACCCGACAATCCATTTTCCGCCGTCACAGCCGCGCGCTTCTGCGAACGGCGCCTTCACCGTCTGGCTGTCGGGCTCGCCGCCCCTCGGGCTGGCCTCCCGGCCCGCCGCCTCGCGGTCCAGCATCAGCGCCACGTCGTGAATGGTGCGGAACAGCAGGCGCCGGACGAAACGCCGGAACCACCAATAGACCGTCTGCCAAGGACCGAGGTGCACCGGCAGCATCCGCCACCCGCCCGCGCTGCGCGCCATGTAGCGGATCGCGTTCAGCACCTCGCGCAGATCGACCGCTGGTTTACGCCCCCGCCGTGACGGCTTCGGCAGCAGCGGCTCGATCCGCGCCCATTCCTCGTCCGTCAGGTCGGAGGGGTAGCGCTTCGTCTTACGGCCAAGCTCGGCCATCCGCTCTCAGGTGTCTCGGGTCCATATCCCGAGCTTGAATCATCCTCGGCCGCGTCGCGGCAAGCCACTCTCAGAAGGTCTCTCAGCGCCTCCCGGCCATTGCCTGAACCAGCGGCGTCGCCTCCGCTACCGCACCATCGGCCCCGAACGCCTGCGCGCCGTGAAGGTGCAACCGGCACGTCGTTCCGCGCCGCGCCCAGATGGCACCGGCAGGCAGAGCGGCTTCCAGCGTCGCAGAGCCGGCCTGGACCACCGCCCTGGCTGTCCCGTCGGCCTGGGGATGCAGCAAGCTGATAGTCGCGCCATGGGCGGCATCTTCTGGCGGGCTGACCGAGAGGTCGCGCGGGCGTAGGAAGGCCTGCGCCGGGCCATCGGGTAGCGCCACGCGCAGCGGCGGCAGCGGCAGCTCGCCGAAGCGCAGCACGCCGCCCTCCACCTGTCCCGCCAGCCGGGTGGCGCCGCCGACGAAGCCGGCGACGAAGGGGCTGGCGGGGTAGGACAGCAGCGTGGCGGGCGTGTCGAACTGCACCACCCTGCCACGATCCATGACCGCGACGCGATCGGCCAGTTCCATCGCCTCCTCCTGGTCATGCGTGACGAGGATGCTGGTCAGGCCCAGGCGGTCATGCAGGCCGCGCACTCAGCGCCGCACATCGCGCCGTACCAGTGCGTCCAACGCGCCGAAAGGTTCGTCCAGCAACAGGAGGCGCGGTTCGATCGCCAGCGCCCGGGCCAGCGCCACGCGCTGGCGCTGACCGCCGGAGACCTGCTCCGGATAGCGCCGCTCCAGCTCCGGGATCTGCACAAGTTCCAGCAATTCCCGCACGCGTCGCGCGATCTCGACGCTGGCGGGGCGGCGCCCGCTGGGGCGGACCTGCAGGCCAAAGGCGATGTTATCGAAGACCGTCATGTGGCGGAACAGCGCGTAGTGCTGAAACACCACGCCAATACCACGGGCGCGGGCCGGCACGCCCTCCATGTCCACGCCGTCGATCCGCACCTGCCCCGCATCCAGCCCTTCCAGCCCCGCAAGCACGCGCAGCAACGTGGTCTTGCCGGAGCCTGAGGGGCCGAGCAGGGCGACGAATTCGCCGCTTTCGATGCGCAGCGAGACGCCGTCCAACGCGGCGGCGGCACCGAAGCGGCACAGAAGGCCGGTTGTCTCCACGGTCATGCGGCGAACCTCCGCGCCTGGCCAGTCAGCCGTTCCAGAACCGCCTTGGCCGCCAGCGTCACCAGCCCGAGCAGGGCGAGCAGCGCGGCGACGGCGAAGGCGCCGGCGAACTGGTACTCGTTGTACAGGATCTCGACATGCAGCGGCATGGTGTTGGTCTGCCCGCGTATATGGCCGGAGACCACGGCGACGGCGCCGAATTCGCCCATGGCGCGCGCATTGCACAGCAGAACGCCGGACAGCAGCGCCCACTTGATGTTGGGCAGCGTGACGCGCCGGAAGATCTGCAGGCCGGAGGCACCGAGCGTGGCCGCCGCTTCCTCCTCCTCGCGGCCCTGTTCCAGCATCAGCGGCAGCACGGTGCGGGCGACGAAGGGGAAGGTGACAAAGACGGTGGCTAGCACGATGCCGGGCAGCGCGAAGATGATCTGGATGTCGCGCGCCTGTAGCCATTCTCCGAGCCAGCCCTGCAGGCCGAAGATCAGCACGAAGACCAGACCGGCGATGACGGGGGAGACGCTGAAGGGCAACTCCACCAGGGTGGTCAGCAGTCCCTTCCCCCAGAAATCGTACTTGGCGATGCACCAGGAGGCGGCGACGCCACCCACCAGGTTCACCGGCACCGTGATGGCAGCGACCAGCAGCGTCAGCTCGATTGCGGCCCAGGTGTCGGGCTCGACAATGGCGGCCAAGGCGACATCGAGGCCGCGGCGCAGCGCCTCCACGAAAACTGCCAGTAGCGGCAGGCCGAGCAGCAGCACACCGAGCGTCAGCGCCAGGACCCCGATCAGGATCTGCGCCCAGGCTGGATCGTGGGTAACGCGTCGGAAACTCATTGCCGGCCACGCCGCAGCGCGCGCTGCGCCAGGTTCAGTGCCAGCAGGATCAGAAAGGACAGTGCCAGCATGGCGAGGCCGATGGCGGCGGCGCCGGCATAATCAAATTGTTCCAGCCGGACCACGATCAGCAGCGGCGCGATCTCGCTGATCATCGGCATGTTGCCCGCTATGAAGATCACGCTGCCATATTCGCCGACCGCGCGTGCGAAGGCGAGGCCGAAACCGGTGAGGATCGCGGGAAGCAAGGCCGGCAGCACCACCCGCACCAAAGTCTGCCGCCGTGTCGCGCCGAGTGTCGCCGCGGCTTCCTCCACATCCGCCGCCAGGTCGCGCAGCACCGGCTCGACGCTGCGGATGATGAAGGGCAGGCCGACGAAGATCAGCGCCACGACGATGCCGGCTGGGGTGAAAGCCACCTGCCAGCCGGTGGCCGCGGCGATTGGCGCGCCGAGCCAGCCATTGGTCGCGAAGAGCGCGGTCAGCGCGATACCGGCCACCGCGGTCGGCAGCGCAAAGGGCAGATCCACCGCCGCGTCCAGCATGGCCCGGCCCGGAAAGCGCTGTCGTACGATGGCCCAGGCGATCAGCAGGCCGATTGGCACGTTCACCGCGGAGGCGAGCAGCGCCGTGCCAAAGGACAGGCGCAGCGAAGCCAGCACCCGCGGTTCGGTCAGCGAAGCCCACACGCCCGCCAGGCCAAGTTCCCAGGGCTTGAGGGTCAGCGCCAGCAGCGGCACCAGCACGATCGGGACCAGCCACATCAGGGTCACCCCGAAGGCCAGCCCGAAGCCCGGGATGGCCTGTACCATCCCAGGCCGGCGCGCGAGGGGAAGAGCGAGGCTCATCGGCGCTGGATGCGGTCGAACACGCCGCCATCGCTGAAATGCGTGCGCTGCGCCGTATGCCAGCCGCCAAACACGTCATCGATCGTCACAAGATCGATCTGAGGGAACCGTGCCGCGTTGGCGGCCAGGATCGCGGCATTGCGCGGCCGGTAGTAGTGCTTCGCCGCCAGCGCCTGGCCGTCTTCCGTGTAGAGGCCGCGCAGGTAGGCCTCTGCGATCGCCCGCGTGCCGCGCCGGTCGACGTTGCGATCCACCACGGCGACGGAGGGCTCAGCCAGGATGGAGAAGGGCGGGTAGACGATGTCGAACTTGTCGGCACCGAATTCCTGCAAAGCGAGATGCGCCTCATTCTCCCAGGACAGGAAAACGTCGCCCTGTGCCCGCTGCGCGAAGGTGGTCAGTGACCCTCGCGCGCCGGTATCCAGGACCGGCACCTGGCGGAACAACCGGTGCGTTGCCGCCTCCGCCGTGGCGTCGCTGCCGCCGGGCTGGCGCAGCGCCCAGGCCCAGAAGGCCAGGTAGTTCCAGCGTGCCCCGCCGGAGGTCTTGGGGTTGGGCGTAATGATGGAGACGCCGGGCTTGATCAGATCGCCCCAGTCCTGAACACCCTTCGGGTTTCCCTTTCGCACCAGGAACACGATGGTGCTGGTGTAGGGCGCGCTGTTGTCCGGCAGGCGGGTTGCCCAATCCGTTGCGATCAAGCCCCGCTCGGCGATGGCATCGACGTCATAGGCCAGTGCGAGGGTGACGACATCCGCCGCCAGCCCGTCGATGACGCTGCGCGCCTGACGGCCGGAGCCTCCATGGGAGGTGTTGACGCGAACATTGGCACCCGTCTGGCTGAGCCACCGGCTGCTGAAGATGGCGTTGTACTCGCGGTACAATTCCCGCGTCGGATCGTAGGAGACGTTGAGCAGGACCGGCGCCTGCTGTGCCAGGGCCGGCGCCGCGGCCAGGCCAGCGCTGGCGACCAGCAGGGCACGACGGGCCAGCCCGGGCGTGAACACGGTCATGATGCGGATCCTTTCGTGCTGGGAGGGATGGTGTCGATGGGAGGCTTGGGCCGGCTCGCGGCCAGGGTCGGCAGGATGGCGAGTAGGGTCAGGCGGAGCAGCATCGTCCCACCTCCCCTATCCGCCGGGGGTTACACGGCGGGTCACGCCCGCGAAGCGCGCCGTCGCGGCCTCCGCACGGGCACGGAATTCCTCCGGCCCGGCGGCGACCACCTCGAAGCCAAGCCCGGTGAGCCGGGCATGGACAGCACTGTCGCGCAGCGCGGCGGCGATGCCCTCGTGCAACCTCGCGATGATGGCCGGCGGCGTGGCGGCCGGCGCCAGGACGCCTTGCCAGGATTCCACGTCGAAATCCGGCGCCACGGTCTCTGCCAGCGTCGGGATTTCCGGCAGCGCGGAGTCGCGGCGCGCCGTGCTGACCGCCAGCGGACGGATGGCCCCCTGTCGCACCTGTTCCGTGATGGCCGGCAGGGTGATGACCAGCGCATCGGTATTGCGCGCGATCAGGTCGAGGATCGCGGGACCGCCACCGCGGTAGCTGACGAACTCGACGGGCAGCTCATCGAGCTCTCGGGACAGCAATTCATGCACCACCTGCGCGATGCCTCCCCGCGACGGAATCCCGACATTCAGCGCGCCAGGCCGCGCCCGGATGGCTGCGACATAGCCTGCAATAGCGGCGAAGGCGGTGCCGGGATGCGTGGCGATGATCTGCGCCGCGCGCACCGCCTGAACAACCGGCGCGAAATTGTCGCGCACCGTGAAGCCGGCCTGCGGCAGGGTCAGTTCCGCCAGCACGATGGCGTCGCCGGTGACGAGCAGCGTGTGGCCATCGGGCTCGGCGCGCGCCACCTGCTGCATGGCGATCAGGCCGTTCGCACCGCCCTGTTTTCCACCACGACCGGCTGGCCAAGGCGCGCGGACAGCGCCGGCGCCAGCACGCGCGCCAGGGTGTCGAGGCTGGCCGCAGGGGCGGAGGAAACGACCAACCGAATCGGGCGATGCGGGAAGGCGCGGGCGGGGCGGGTCAGGATGGCCGGCGCGAGGGAGGCTGCGGTCAGAATGTGGCGTCGTGTCGGTGTCATCGGAATGTCCTCGTCAGGGGGTGCAGGCGTGACGAAGGGCGAGGGCCGGTCGCCGGAATCAGCCAAGCCGGCGGCGGGCCCTCGCCGGGCGACATCGCAGCGCAGGCCGGAGCGTGGCCAAGGGCTGGCGCCTCATCGGGTCAGCCCGCCGAGACCCAGGGCGTTGCAAAGGCGGCCGGGCCCAATGGCGTGGTGCCGCGCACCATGGTCCGCCGCAGCGCTCCATCCGGTGCCGAGACGACACGGTGCAGCACCACGCGATTGTCCCACAGCACGAGGTCACCCGCCTGCCAGCGGTGCCGCAGCGTGACGGAGGGCTCCGTGGCCAGGGTCAGTAGGCGATGCAGCAGGACATCACCCTCCGCCTGCGGCAGTCCGATCACCTGCTGGGCGGTCCCGGCGTCCAGAAGCAGGCTGCGGCGGCCGGAATCCGGGTCGACGCGAACCAGCGGATGGACCGCCTCCGCCAGGCCGGCGGCACGGCGGCGGGCGTGGTCATGCGCCACCTGAAGGTACTCGACGCGGTCACGCAGCCAGGGTGACAGGCGATCGTAGGCATGGATCAGGCTGGCGAAATCCGCCGCCCCACCGCCGCGCGTCGCGATCAGGGCCGAGAAGCGGTTCGGCGTCGCCGCCCAGGTGAGGTGCGCGTGCCACTCGGCGTCACGCAGATCTTGCGACGGAATTTCCAGCAGCGCATCCGGCGCTTCCTTCAGCACCAGCCCGTCCAGCGGATGCCGCGTGACGCCGCCGAGCCGCGCCGTGAGGGCGATTTGCGCCACCGGATCCATCTGCTGGTCTGGGATGATGACGAGGAGATGCCGCGCCAGTGAATCGCGCACCAGTCGCACGGCAGATGGGCATGACAGGTCGAGCCCGGTAATCCGCACCCCCAGAACGGGATGCAAGGCCTCCACACGCACCTCCGGTGCGTCCAGCAGGGCGCTCATCCGGCAAAGCCCGTGACCGGCACCAGCACCGGGCGCGGTGGGCCGCCGCGGGCGCGGCGCAAGACGAGACGCGCGACGCGCTCGGCATCCGCAGGGCTAGGAAAGCGTGTTCCGTGCAGATCCTCGAGTGCGGGATCGACGGCAACGAGGTGCCAATCCTTTGCGGAATGCACGGCGACGCCGACAAATCGACCGTCGATCTCGATGGGGCGGGACTGAATCATGGTGTAGCTCCTTGGGGTGCAATGGCGTGGCGACATTCAGCCGCGACGACAGCACCGCGCGGGAGCAAGGGCGGTGGGCCAGTGTGCAGGGCGTGGTTCGGCAACAACGGGCATCGTTTCAACCCTTTCCAGGGCAGGGTCGTTCATGTCGCCGCCATGCCGGTGCATGTCACAGCACCAGCAAGCTGCGCAGCAAGGCGTCGAAGTCTGGCGCCGCGCCTGACGGAGGAGGAGGGGCCGAGCGGACCAGCCCGCGCCACGGCCAGTGCGGCCGCCAAGGCGGGTGTTCGGCCGCCAGCTCCCGGCAGACCGCCATTGGCCGAAGAGTCGCCAGCGCGTCAGCCATCCCAGGCCACCTCGCGACGCGACGGCGGAGGGTGCTGACCGAGCCAATTGGCCGCCGCCAGATGCGCGTGCACGGCGCGCCGCACCTCGTCCATGTCGCGGCCTTCCGCCCGCAGAGCGGCACGCATCGAAGCGACTTCCTCCAGCCGCCCGGCCCATTCCGGGCCAAAAGCCTCCTCCAGCCACATGCGCAGGGCGGATGACAGGGCCGGGGCCGCGCCATTGGTGGAGACGGTGACCAGCAGGCGGCCGCGACGGACCATGGCCGGGACGTGGAAGTCGCAGAGCCGTGGCACATCCTCGATGTTGACGGGTATGCCCCGCCGCCGGGCCTGCCCGGCAAGCCAATCGGACTCCGCGTCATCGAAGCCGGCGCCGAAGACAAGCGCCTGCCCCTCCAACGCGGCCTCCGGCGGCAGGCGGTCCTCGAATATCGTGAAGCGGCTCAGTCCTGCACCCCGCAGCATCCGCAGGCGCTTGTCGAAGCAGGGGCCGGTGCCAGCGAGCAGCGTCGGCGTCTCGGCCGTGAAGACCAGCGGCAGCATCAGGTGACGCCTAGCCGGCGGCGCAGCAGCGAGAGCGGCTCCTCGGAGCCGACGGACGCCTGGTAGGCAACCGGGATGACGCGCCGCGCAGCCTCCCACACCGCCACGTCGGCATCCTCCGGCACCTCGACGGTGGTGACGCCGCAGCGCAGCAGGAACAGGTACTGGTCGGGCAGGACATGACCGGTCGCCCGGATCTCGCCGCGGAAGCCGAAGCGTTCGCGCAGCGTGCGCGCCTGGGTGAAGGCGCGACCATCCTTGTGCTTCGGCAGCCGCAGCGCGATCAGCGCCAGCCGGTCCAGCACCGGTGCCAGGTCCGCGGGATCGGCATCGGGCGGCAGCTCCACGCCCATCGGGGCATTGCGCAGCGGCGTCTCGCGCAGCAGCCGCGCCAGCGTCAGCAGCGCCGGCGCACCATCCGGCAGCGGGTCCTCCTCCGCCACCCGCAGATATGGGTCGGCGCGCAGCGCGCCGTTCTCAAGCAGCGCCATAAAGCGCCTCCTTGAATGGTGCGGCGCCGAGGCGGCGGTAGGTGTCCTTGAAGATCTCGCCCGGGCGGCGATGCGTAACGTGCACGCGGATCAGCGTCTCCACCGCATCCACGACGGCATCGGCGGAGAAGGCCGGGCCGATGAGGTCGCCGATCTTCGCGTCGTTGGTGGCGCTGCCGCCGAGCGTGATCTGGTAGACTTCCTCCCCCCGCTTGTCGACGCCGAGCAAGCCGATATGGCCGACATGGTGATGCCCGCAAGCATTGATGCAGCCGGAGATGTTGACGTGCAGCGTGCCGATATCGAGCTGCCGGTCGAGGCTGGCAAACCGCTCGCTGATACGCTGCGCGATGGGAATGCTGCGTGCCGTGGCCAGAGCGCAATAGTCCATGCCGGGGCAGGCGATGATGTCGGAGATCAGGCCGATATTCGGCGTCGCCAGCCCATGTTCGACAAGGCCCAGCCACAGCGCATGCAGATCCTCCTGCCGGGCATGCGGCAACACCAGGTTCTGCACGTGGCTGACCCGGATCTCGCCGAAGGAGAAGCGATCCGCCAGCGTAGCCACCGCCTCCATCTGATCGGCCGAGGCGTCGCCGGGGATGCCACCGATCGGCTTCAGCGACACCACGACGGAAACGTAGCCCGGCGCGCGGTGCGGGTGTGTGCTGTTGGAAACCCAGGTGGCGAAGGCCGCGTCGGCCGCCTTGGCGCGGACAAGCGAGGGTGGGTTCGGCTCCAGCAGCGCGAAGGGCGGTGGCGCAAAATGCGCGGCGATGGCCTGCACCACCTCGGGCGCCAGATGATAGCGCCCCCTTGGCATCTCCTCTAACTCCTGCTCGACCAGGCGCTTGAATTCCTCGCCCAAATCGCGAACCAGGATCTTGATGCGCGCCTTGTAGATGTTCTCCCGCTGGCCGAGCGCGTTGTAGACGCGCAGCACCGCCTCCATCGTCGCCAGGAAGTCGGCCTCGGCCACGAAGTCAAACAGCTTGGTGCCGATGATCGGCGTGCGGCCGAGCCCGCCGCCGACCCAGATCTCGAAGCCCGTCGCGCCATCGGCGTTGCGCTTCGCCAGTACGCCGACGTCATGGACCTTGATCGCCGCACGGTCATGCGGCGCACCGGTGATGGCGATCTTGAACTTGCGCGGCAGGTAGGTGAATTCGGGATGCAGCGTCGACCATTGCCGCAGGATTTCAGCGTAGACGCGCGGGTCCACCAGCTCATCCGCCGCGGCGCCGGCGAATTCGTCCGTCGTGACGTTGCGCACGCAATTGCCGCTGGTCTGGATGGCGTGCATGTCGACCTCCGCCAGCGCCTCCAGGATGTCCGGCGTCTCCTCCAGCTTGACCCAGTTGAACTGGATGTTCTGCCGCGTCGTGAAATGCCCAAAGCCACGGTCGTACCGCCGCGCGATATGGCCGAGTTGGCGAAGCTGACGCGATTCGAGCACGCCATAAGGAATGGCGACGCGCAGCATGTAGGCGTGCAGTTGCAGGTACAGGCCGTTCATCAGCCGTAGCGGCTTGAACTCGTCTTCCGTCAGCGCACCGGCGACGCGGCGCGCCACCTGCCCACGGAACTCGGCGATACGGCCGGCGAGGAAGTCACGGTCGATCTCGTCGTAGCGATAGATGCGCGGTGAATGCGGGCCGGTGCTGGCATGAGCGTCCATGACAAGGGTTCCTCAGGAGGCCACGGAGATGGCGGGCCAATGCTCGGCCTCGATCGAGGGGCCTTTGGCACGCAGCCTCTCGCGCAGGCGCAGCGGATGCCCGGTGCCTGGCGCGACATCCACCGGATAGGCGCCGACCACATGCTGCGTGCGTTCCGCGTCGGTCGCAGCCGCCAAGCCTACAGCCACCTCCTCGGACCCGAATATGCGTGCCTGGCAGCACGCCTCGGACCAGGAGCCCTTCGCCGTGAGCCAGACCACGCGGCCGTCACGGAGGCGATTGGCCGTGAGGATGACGGCGGCCGTGCCTGGCGGCGGGATGGTCGCGGACCGTGCAGGTGGCCTGGCCATGGAACAATTCCTCATCGTTATCGAAGGCGGAACTGCGCCCTGCGGCAAGCGCCGAACGGCCTTCAGCCATCCTCGCCTTTGCCAGCACAGACAAACGGAGTCTAGCATTTTCTTCTAAGTGAGGCCGTTTTTTTGCGCCATCACGCGATCAGACCGGGCTTTACGACGGAAAGGGAGTATGTCTTGCTATGACGGTCTCGGGAGCCATTGATCATGAGCGTTCGTTTTTGCTCCTCGCTGGCCTCGGGGGCTGGGCCGCAACCTGGCGAGGTTTGGCTGGTTGGCGCCGGCCCAGGCGACCCCGGCCTGCTCACCCTTCGGGCCGCAGATGCCCTCAGGCACGCCGATCTGGTGCTGCACGACTCTCTCGCGGGGCGCGCGGTGCTGCGGTTGGTTCGGCCTGGCGCTGAGGTGGTCAACGTCGGCAAGCGCAAAGGCCAAGAATCGGTGCCACAGGCTTGGATCAACGCTCGCATGGAAGCCGGTGCGCGGATTGGCCTGCGGGTCGTACGATTGAAGGGAGGCGACCCCTTCGTGTTCGGCCGCGGCGGAGAGGAAGCCGCCTTCCTCGATGCTGCTGGCGTACCTTGGCGGATTGTGCCGGGCGTCACTGCTGGTACCGCGGCGCCTGCCGCGGCGGGCATACCGTTGACCCAGCGCGGCGTGGCCAGCGCGGTGACGTTCGTCACGGGTCATGACGATAGCGGCGCTCTGCCCGGCTCGACCAATTGGAATGCCTTGGCTCTTACCGGCGGCACAATTGTGGCCTTCATGGCGTTGAGCCGCATCGACGACATCGCGCTTCGCTTGCTCGCTGCAGGCCGCGAGGCCAGCACACCCGTAGCAGTCATTTCGCAGGCATCGCTGCCGAGCCAGGCAGTACTGCACACCACGCTAGGTGCCTGCACGCTGGCGCTACGTCGCGCAGGTCTGCCCGGGCCTGCGCTGATCGTCATCGGGGAGGTGGCGGCGATTGGCGGCTCGGTCGCGGCCGAAGCGCAGGACTACCGCAACGTGGTCACTCGATGACGAAGGCGCATGTACGGTGCACGATGCAGACGCGAGACCTTCAACAAAGGATGCCAGGCAACAGGCGCAACGCAGGCGGCGAACTGCGCCCTGCGACACGTCTGATCCACTCGATGAACGGCCGACCCTAGTTGAAATTCAGGATCCGTTTCAGTCATGCCCGAACGACCACTTTCGCGAAACCTGGCTTCCGGCCAGCATTGTAACATCGATCAACCTGATCGTTCTTCTGCTGATGGTCACATTCGGCCTGCTTGAATAAGCGGCGCGTTTCACACAATCGATGCGGTACGGGCACCAAAATCAAGCTGCGTTGCCGTAGGCAGCAGATGCGCCATGCCAAATCGAGAACCATAGCCCTGCCTCTCAGCGCCAGGGGTAGCGGCGACCGCAAAGCGTCCTTACCAGAGAAGGTTGGATTCCAGTTCCCACCGCTGCTCCGATCGGCGGAATTCAACCATTCTTCGTCCCGATGACCGGCGCTGCTATGCGCGGCCTTCCTGCGCTTTTTCACGCAGCCGTTGATGGTGCGCTGACTAAACGATGTCAGGAACCTCTCTATGAACGGCGCGGTCTCTCTAAACCCTACCGGTAGCCAAACTCTGTTTAAAAGGTATAGCTGGTCGAAACAGTTGCATGTTGCCTGACACTCGTGGGCATGAGTTGAGCTTCCCATCGCTTACCGGTCGCGTCTGGGAGCACGGACCTCCACTCCAACCGACGCCAGCGAGATCACTTCCGAGGCAGTTCGTCCCATCGCACTGCGGTGGCTGACCGGATCGAATGGCGCCATGGCGTGGCGTTTTTGGCAAATGTTGGTTGCCGTTCTACCTCGACTGGCTCTTAGCCGCTGCAGGAGTGAAGTCGAATTTCACTCGAAAGCATCCGCAGGAGGCCAGGCAGTCAGCTTACGACAGGATCAATTGCGACGAGACCCCTGGTCAAAGCTGCGGGCTCGCATGCCTGCCGCCCATGCCGAAAAATTCGTAAACGAATCATGGCATCTCCGAGTCCGGCGAGCTAACCTCAGGCCAGTAGCTTCATGCGATTGAAGAACAAAGTGGAGCTGACGGTGTCGCAGGATGCTCCGCTACACTGCGCTCATGCGGGTTGTCCTACCCGATAGGATACCTCCACTTGCTCGCAGCCTTCCACGGCCAGGACTAGGCCAGTCCCGCGCGACACCTTGAAGAGGTGAGTCTGGTGCGCGGCCAAATCCTGATCGAGCCCGGACGCATCCTCTCGCACGTCGCGAACCTGGAAATGAGCGGCATGGCTTCGCTCGTTCCGTCGCTGGGACGCAGGGCCGACCGATGATTCATGCTCCTCCCTCCGAGGGGGCGGAGATCAGGCCGGCCCGCGGTCGGGACCGTGCCCGCCCGCGGCAGTTGCGCTTCGCGGCGCTGCTTCTCGGACTCGTGCTCGCGGTGCTGCTACCCACACTCGCCTTCGGCGGCATTGCCGCTTGGGAGGCGGTGAAGGGGCGCCAGGCGGCCGTCGAGAACGGGCTGCGCTTCACGGCGCAGAGCCTGTCGCTCGCGCTCGACCGGGAGATCGACCGCCACCTCCACATCGTCCGGGGGCTGGCCGCCGCCGAAGCCCTCGACGAGCCGGAACCCGACCTCGCCCGCTTCGATGCCCAGGCCCGCCGTGTCACGGCGACGTTCGGCACCACTGCCCTGCTGCTGGACGCCGCCTCGCTCCGCGCGGTCGTCGATACCGCACTCCCGCCGGGGATGCCGGCCGGGGCCTCCGCCGCGGCCGAGTTCCGGTTGGCGGCGGAGACGAGGCGACCCGTCGTGACCGACCTCGTGGCCGGCATCGCGGTGGGCCCTCCCCTGGTCGGCGTTGCCGTGCCAGTGGTGCGCGGCAACCGCATCCCCTTCATCCTCGCGGTTCGGCTCGATCCCGAGATTTTGCGGCGCCTCCTCGCCGCGCCGGACCTGCCCACGAGTTCCTTCGCCGCGGTGACGGATAGTCGCGGCGTGGTGGTCGCGCGCTCGGATGCGCTGCACTCCCAACGCTTCGGGCAGACCATCCCGGAGGAGAACCGCCGCCAGCTGGCCGCCGCGCCTTCGGGCATCTACCGCGCCGCCGCGCTCGACGGCGCCGAGCAGGTGTTCGGCTTCCACCGGCTGGACACTGCGCCCGGCTGGACGGTCGTTGCGGCGCAACCTGCCGCCAGCTTCGACGCCGCCTGGCGCGCCGCGGCCCACGCGCTCGGCACCGGCGCCCTTCTCGCGCTGACGCTCGGCAGCATGCTCACGATCCTTGTCGCGCGCGGCGTGCTGGTGCCGGTCCGACGCCTGGAAGTCTATGCACGCAGGCTCGCCGAGGGCGGCCAGCCCACGCCAGGCGGGTCCGCCGCGGCGATCCCGCCCGCCCATGTGGCAGAACTGGAGGCGCTGCGGCAGGGCTTCGCCGCCGCCGAAGCCGCGCTCTTCGCGCGCGAAGCGACGCTCGCGGAGGGGCACGAGAAACTGCGCCTCGCGCTCGACGCCGCCGACCTCGGCACATGGCGATGGGAGGTGGCGGCGGGCACGGACTTGCTCATCTGGGACGCGCGCTGCAGGGCGCTGTTCGGCCTGCCACGCGACGCCGCCGTGGACTACGCCATTTGGGCCGCGACGCTGCTGGACGAGGACCGCGCCGGGGCGGAGGCGGCCATCGCCCGCGCCCTCGACCCGGCCGAGCCCGAGGATGGGCTCGCCCTAGACTACCGCGTGCGGTGCCCGGACGGGACGGTGCGCTGGCTGGCATCGACCGGCCGCACCGTCTTCGTCCCGGATCCTGCCGCGCCGGCCGGCCGCCGACCATTGCGGATCCTAGGCGTCATCCGGGACTGCACCGCGGCGCGCGAGGTTGCGGCGGCGCTCGCGCGCAGCAACGAGGAGGCCCTCGCCGCGGCGGAGCGCGTGCAGCTCGCACTGGCCGCCGGGGCGATCGTCGGCACCTGGGACTGGGACTTGGTCGCCGATCGGGTTTCGGTAGACGAGCGCTTCGCCGAGCACTTCGGGATCGACCCCACCATCGGTCGCTCCGGCCTCCTGCTGGAGCAGGTCCTTGCCACCGTCCATCCGGCGGACCTCCCCGGGCTGCACGCCGCGATCGACGAAGGCTTGGCGCGGGGCGGTCCCTACAGACACGAGTATCGCGTGCGCGGCCGCGACGGCGTCTATCGCTGGATCGAGGCGAACGGGCGCGTGGACCTGGGCCCAGACGGCGCGCCGGTACGCTTCCCGGGCATCCTGCTCGACGTCGAGGCACGGCGCGCGCTGGAGGCGGAGCGGGACCGCTCGGCTGCGTTGCTACGCGCCTTCGTCGCGGGGGTGCCGGGCGTGGTCTACGCCAAGGACCGCAACGGCCGGATGCTGGTGGCGAACGCGGGCACCGCGGCGCTGGTCGGCAAGCCGCTCGACGCGATCCTCGGCCGGACGGACGCCGAGTTCCTCGACGACCCGGCCCAGGCCGCCATCGTCATGGCGAATGATCACCGGATTATGGAGAGCGGGACCGCCGAGCAGTTCGAGGAGGCGGTGAGCCTGCCGGACGGTCGGCCGGCCGTGTGGCTGTCCACCAAAGCACCGTTCCGGAACGACACCGGAGAGGTGGTGGGCCTGGTCGGGGCGTCGGTCGACATCACCGAGCGCAAGCGCGCGGAGGAGCGCCTGCGGTTGATGGTCCACGAGCTGAATCATCGCGTGAAGAACACGCTGGCCACCGTGCAGTCCATCGCGGCGCATAGCTTGCGCGGCGTCGACCCGTCGGTTCGCCGCAGGCTGGAAACGCGGCTGCTGGCGCTTGCCGCCGCCCACGACGTGCTGACGCGCGAAGCCTGGACGGGGGCGGACGTGGACGAAGTGGTGGCTGGCGTACTCGCCCCTCATGGCGGGCGAGTGGGCGGGAGGTTCCGGGTCTCGGGTCCGCCGCTGCGGCTGGCGCCGCGTGCGGCGATGGCGCTTTCCATGGCGCTGCACGAACTGGCCACGAACGCGCTGAAGTATGGAGCCCTCTCAGTCCCGACCGGCCATGTCGAGGTTCACTGGGAGGTGCCGCCGGGGCCCGCGCCGCGCTTTCACCTGACATGGCGGGAGCGGGGCGGCCCGACGGTCGCGCCGCCCGCGCTTCGAGGCTTCGGCACCTCGCTGGTGGAGCGGGGCCTCTCGTACGACCTCGGCGGGACGGCGCGGATCGACTTCGCCCCGGAAGGTCTTATCTGTCACGTCGAAGCGCCGCTGCCCAGGGTCACGGCGCCCGCGGAGGTGGCGGCACTGCCCCGCCTGGGATGAGTCGGGAAAGGCCGGTGGATAAGCGCTGATGAAGGAATCCGATCCGGTTTTCTCCGGCGCGGTGCGGCATGCGGATCCGGGGCATGCGCACCGGGATCCTCCTGCATGTCACCGCCGACGACTGCGGGCGCCTGCTCGCTATCATCGGCAACCGCAACAGCCCGCAGAAGCATCTCTGGCGTGCCCTCATCGTGCTGCTCGCCGCCGATGGTCACGGCACGATCGAGATCATGCGCCAGCTGGACGTGGCCAAGGCCGCTGCCTGGCGATGGCAGGAGCGATCCACGCAGGCGGGTACGGATGGCCTGCTGCGCGACAGGACCCGCCCGTCACGCATCCCGCCACTCGGCACGGCGATCATCGAGCGCGTGGTGCAGCTGACGCTCCCGGACCCGCCTGGCCAGACCACGCACTGGACGGCGCCGGCGATGGCCAAGGTCAGCCGCTCCGCCGGGAATAGCTGCTCCCACAGCGGGTCCAGCCGGTGCAGCGCGTCGGGGCCTCGCCCTGGTCAGGCCTGACGCCTCCCGGCGCGCCGCCTGCCATGTGCCGACTACGATCCGGGCTGCCGCAGCGGCGCCCGCACCTGGTCCACCACCGCCGCCTCGATCCCCGCCGCCGACACTCGGCGCACGATGCGAGTGTCGCCGGCGGCATCGCCCTTCTTGGCTTTGTCCAGCAACAGGCAGCGGCGCCGGCCTAGAAGTTTCTCAGGAAGGCCGCGACCTCCTTCGCGAGGGATGCGACACGAAGTTTGACTTCATCGCAAAGCACAGAGGAATCTGGCCGCTGTCCTGGCCGTACTCGGCGCTGGGTGTATCGCGCTCCGGCTTCCATGCCTGGCTGACCCGCAAGTCGAGCCAAGGCACACCGGCGTTGCCCGGGGTGATGCATTCTGCTTCGCACGCGAAGGGGAAAGATCGCTACGACCGCTTCGTTGAGGCGCTCGGGCGGCGAATTGCTCAAGGGCATCTACTGGCTGACGATGTTGCAGAGGAGAGGCCAGGCGGACAGCACTGAGTGTTGCATCGCAGTGGTGAGTGGTAAGCGGCGGTTCCAAGATGCCCGCCTTGCGGCAGACCTCCACGATTGCCGTTCATGCCCCGTTTGCCGGCGAAAAGTCGATGCCTGCATTGACCATGGTCAAGGCGCCACCGTCGCGGACGTGCTTCGATGCAATCCGACGGTTCGTCGCCTCCAGTGACCCACGACGGTGCGGGACCGCCACTCATGATCCTCGGTAGGAGGAGAGCACCATGTCGGAACTTGTCGTCGTCGGCTTCGACAATGCGGATGAGGCGGACCGCGTCCTGATAGAACTTCAGCGAATGCAGAAGGCGTACCTGGTGGACCTGGAAGACGCCGTCGTCGTGATCCGCGAGGCGGACGGCAAGCTGCGGATGAAGCAGAGCGTGGACCTGATCGGTGCCGGCGCCGCCACGGGGGCTCTCTGGGGTTCGCTGTGGGGCACGCTCGTCGGCCTGCTGTTCCTCAATCCGCTCATCGGCCTGGCGACCGGCGCAGCCCTCGGCGCGGGCGCGGGCGCATTGTCGGGGGCGCTTGCAGACTACGGCATCGACGACGACTTCATACGACAGCTGGGTGAGACCCTGCACCCCGGCACCTCGGCGCTCTTCGTGCTGGTGCGCAAGATGCGACCTGAGAAGGTGCTCGCAGAGATCTCGCGGTTCCGCGGCCGCGTGATCCGGTCCTCTCTGTCGCCCGAGCAGGAAGCGCGCCTGCAGGCCGCACTCGCTGGTGGATCGGTGGGTCTTCCCGGCAGTGCCGCGCCATCGCCGATGGCCGCGCCATCGCCGATGCCCGCGAGTGATCCTGTGGGCGCCAGAGGCACGCCCCAAGTGACGTGAATGCCGAAGCCGCTCGATGGCCACGCTGCGTGCCGCGGGCCCTGTCCCGCCCAGCCCAGAAAGGAAACACCATGGCTGCCGGCAGGATCCTGATCGTCACGACGTCGCACGCGGACCTCGGCGCGACCGGCCACCGAACGGGAGTGTGGCTGGAGGAGTTGGCAACGCCCTACTACGCGCTGTTCGACGCCGGAGCGGCCATCATCCTCGCCTCGATCCGGGGTGGCTCGATTCCCATCGATCCGCGCAGCATCCCCGCCGGCGCCGGGCAACCGCGTGGCGAGCAGCCGGAAGGGCTTCAGGAGGTCCCCGCTTCGGTGCGCCGTTTCCTTGGCGACGCCAAGGCCATGAAGGCGGCGCGAGTCTCGGTCCCGGTGGACGACCTTGCGGACGAGCATTTCGACGCGGTGCTGCTGCCGGGTGGGCACGGCGCCATGTGGGACATGCCGGCGAGCCGCGGATTGGCACGCCTGGTCGGCCGCCACTTCGATATGGGCAAAGTCGTCGCCGCCGTGTGCCACGGGCCAGCCGGGCTGGTCGCGGCGAAACGCCGGGATGGCCGCGCCATCGTGGAAGGTCGCAGGGTGAACTGCTTCACCAACACCGAGGAGAAGGCCGTCGAGCTGGCGGAGGTCGTGCCGTTCCTGCTCGAGGACCGGATGACGGAGCTCGGCGGAAAGTTGGAACGGGGACCCGACTGGCACCCGTACGCAGTGCGCGACCGCAACCTGATCACCGGACAGAACCCGCAATCCTCGGAACTGGTCGCGCGCCACGTGCTCGAGGCGCTCCGCGTCGGCGGGCGCGCCGCCAGCTGACCGCTCGGCGGCGCGCATCGCCAGCCACGATGCAAGGATCTTCCCAGCGATTTAGGGTTTCAGTCCAGCAGCTGCGGCGATCAGCACCGCTTCGGGCAAGGTGCGTGCGCCAAGTCGCTCCATGACATGCGCGCGGTGGAGTTCGACCGTCCGCGGGCTGATGCCCAGTGTCCGGGCGATCGTCTTGTTGGTGCCGCCCGCGAGCAAGCCTTGCAGAACCTCCCGCTCGCGGGGCGACATGCCGGCAATGCGCGCTTGTGCCTGGCGCAGGGCGGAATCGGCTTCCGTCGCGCCACGAATCGCGGCCATCGCGGAAGCGACCGAGGCCAGCATTTCGGACGTTCCATACGGTTTTCCGAGCCAATCCGACGCGCCGGTCTTCATCGCCCGCACCGCCAATCCAACATCGTTGGCTGCGCCCACGACAATGACCGGAAGCGCGATGCCGCGAGCCTTGAGCTGCTGCGGCAACATGATCTCTCCCGCAGCCGGCGAACCGGCATCCAGCACGACGCAGCCGGCCATGAGCGCGGAGGCCATGCCGAGAAAGGTCCGCGCGGATGCGAAGGCCTTCACATCGTAGCCGGCTCCCTGCAGCAGCAGTACGAGATCCTGGCGCGAGGCGTCGTCGGCGTCGACCACGTACACGACAGAGCCCTCGTGCCGCGTGATATCCTGCGCGATGCCGCCGCTACGCCGCACCCGTCCCTGGTCGTCGGGGATTGGAAAGGAGGTGTGCCGGATCCAGCGCACGCTCCCGTCCGGGCGAATGATGCGGTATTCCTGAACGACCACCTCCCCCAGCGCGACCCGGTCGAGCGCATCCATGATGCGGGTCCGATCATCGGGATGGATGGTCTGCGCCCATCGGACCGAATCGTCGATGAACGCGCTGCTCGGCTCGCCCCAGATCACCTCGAATGCCGGG